>NZ_JBHHMJ010000065.1:0-7526 GCF_042136455.1 Stenotrophomonas sp. 3diitr2024 | reverse complement strand
GCCGCAGCGATGCTGCGGCCTTTTTTGTTGTGCGCTGGCCAGCGCCCGTCCATGGCGCACAAAGAACAACGGCCCCTTTCGGGGCCGTTGCTGCATCAGCTGATCAGGTTCCCGATCAGAACTTCTGCTTGTACTGCATGTAGATCAGGCGACCGATGTCGTAGCCGCCGTAGTAGGAGTACTGCGAGTTCGGCGCCGAGTACATCTGCGGGCCGTAGTGGTCGAACACATTGCGCGCACCGACCGCGATGGTCGCATTCCACGGCGCGTTCCAGGAGAACTGGACGTCGTGGAAGGTGGTGGCGCCGCGCTTGTTCTGCGCCTGGTTGCGAGCCGGATCCGGCGAGCCGTAGTCAGGCAGCGAGCACTCGGTGGCGTAGTAGCAACGCTCCTTCACGCTGGAGAAGTAGCGGGTGCCCCAGGTGATGCCGAAGTCGCCGAATTCCCAGCCAACGGTCAGGTTCGAACGCAGGCGGAAGTTGCTGCCGAAGCCATTGTAGATCTGCACCGGGGAGTCATCATTGGCCGTCTTCAGAACGTTCTTGGTGACGTAGGTGTTCTGCAGGTTGAAGTTGAAGCTGCCCCAGGTGTCGGTCGCATAGCGGTAGCTTGCATCGAAGTCGAAGCCTTCGGTTTCGATGAAGCCGGCATTGCGGCTGCCGTAGGTCAGGTTGTTGACGTAGCCGAGCGTGGCGTCACGGGTGAAGGTGCTGCAGCGCTCAGCAATGCCCAGAACGTAGCAGTCGTTCAGCTGATCCGTCGGGGTATCGGAAACGATCGTGTTCTCGATCTTGATGTTGAACCAGTCCAGGCTCAGGTTCAGGCCCGGGGCGAAGGTCGGGCTCCAGACCAGGCCAACGGTCTTGGACTTGGACGTTTCCGGAGTCAGGTTCGGATTGGAGCCGGAGGTGAACGGCACCGGGCTCTGCTCATCCGGGCCTTCCGCCGGGACGTAACCCTGCTTCAGCTGGCGGAAGTTCGGGGCCAGGGCGCCCAGGGCGGCAGCGCATCGCTGGGCCGTGGCGGCATCGGTTGCGGCCAGACCGAACGAGGTATCGCACGGATCGGTGAAGTACTCGAAGGACTGCGAGCTGCCGCCGTACAGGTCGGCGATGGTCGGCGCGCGGAAGCCTTCGGAGTAGGTCGCACGAACCAGCAGCTGATCGATCGGGCGCCACTTCAGGCCGAACTTGCTGTTGGTCGTGTTGCCGAAGGTGCTGAAGTCGGAGAAGCGGGTGGCTGCGCTCAGGCTCAGTTCCTTGGCACCGGGCAGGTCGGCCAGGATCGGTACGTTCAGCTCCAGGTACACTTCATTGACGTCGTACTTGCCGCCGGTCGGGCCAGCCGCCAGGTCGGTGGAGTAACCCGACTGCGACAGCGCGTCCGGATTGAAGTTGCCCTTCTCCTCGCGGTACTCGTAACCCAGTGCGAAGCCCAGGTCGCCTGCCGGCAGGGTCAGGATGCTACCCGCAATGTTGGCGTAGTAGGACGTCATCGTGGTTTCGCCGACGTTGTGCGTCGTCGGGAACAGGAACTGCTGCAGGTCCGGATTGCCGGTCAAGCCGCCATCACCGGTGCGGCCGAACGGAATGGCCGGGTTCCACGGGATGCAGCCGCCGGCGCCGGGGCCGTAGGCCGGGTTGGTGCCCGCAGCCAGGCCCGCTGCGGTTCCGCACTCCACGCGGCCGGTTGCCGGGTTGTAGAACGAGGCCCCGGTGGCGGCGTTGGCAGCCAGGACGTTGTAGTTGCCGGTCTGGCTCTGGTTGTTTTCGGAGTTCTGGTAGAGGTAGCCGGCTTCCCAGTCGAAGTACTTGTCATTGAACTGGAACGAGCCCTGCAGCGCGCCGCTGAAGCGGAACGTCGTCAGCTTGTTGTTGGAAACGCGCGGCACTTCCCAGCCACGGCGGACATACGCCATATCCTGGCCGAACGGGTTGTAGTAGCTGTTGGCCGACCAGATGGAACCGAGGTTGGCGTAGGCTTCGGACTGCAGCGGGTAACCGGCCACCTGCGCTTCCGATTCGCGGCGGGTGTACAGCAGGTCACCGCTGAAACGGACATTGTCGGTAAGGTCGTACTGCAGGTTGGCGAATACGCTGCGACGCTTTGTCGGGGTCAGCAGCTGCATCTGCTGGTTGGAGTTGCTTACGTCACCGGTGATCGGGGTCAGGTCGGTTTCGTGGAAGTCCGCCGCGTTGTAAGGATTGCCGCCGCGATTGAGGGTGAGCGACGGTGCGTCCGGATCGGTCGGGTCGAACACCGAGCCCCACTGGCTGACCGAGGTCCAGCCGGCGGTCGGATGGCGATTGGTGCGCGACGATTCGGAGAACCAGCGATCCTTTGCCCACACCGCCTTTTCGTTGGAGTACTCGGCACCGATGGTGATCGAGCCGCGATCGCCGGTGAAGCCGGCAACGAAATCGGCGCTCTGCTTTTGGCCGTCGCCTTCACTGTACTGCCCGGTGTAGGCGTTGACTTCCAGGCCTTCGAAATTCTTGCGGGTGATGATGTTGATCACGCCGGCCATGGCATCGGAACCGTACACCGAGGAAGCACCGTCCTTCAGCACGTCGATGCGCTCGACGATCGCCGACGGGATCTGCGACACGTCCTGATAACCGCTGACGCTGGCGCCGAGGCGCTTGCCGTCGACCAGGATCAGGGTGCGCTGTGCACCCAGGTTGCGCAGGTCGATGTAGTAGCCGCCGACCATTTCACCAGAGGACAGCGGTTCGGAACGGCTGATGGCCGGGCTGCCGGCGGCAGAAATGTTCTGCAGCACGTCAGCAACCGTCTTGAAGCCGCTCTTTTCGATGGTGGCGCGGCTCAGGCTCAACACCGGCTGGGCGGTTTCGGTATCGACCTGACGGATGCGCGAACCGGTGACCTCGATGCGGTCGAGGTTGGTCGCTTCCTGGGCGTGGGCCGTCGCGGTGGTGGCACCGGCGACAAGCGCGATCACAACTGCGTCACGCAGCTGGCTGGACTTGAGTTTCATTGGCTCTCTCTCTCTCCAAGAAATCTTGGCTGGGGTTAGTGCCCGGCGGGGGAGCGAAAAAGCGCTCCCAAATCGCGAGGCTGACCCGATAGTAACGGGCGTTCGCCAAGAATTAAAGCTGTGTTAATGAAGTCTGTGATTTTGGTAAAAGAGCGCTTTTTCCAGCCCAATCAACGGGTTGCTGGTATGGTCATGCTGATCTGCCTCGTTTGTTAACGCAGAATGATGAAAAAAGTTTCGACTGATATGTATCCCAATATGTCGATACGCTCTGCGGTCGATACCGCTCATGCGAGTGCGAGGCTGGCACGCAGATGCAAAAAGGCGCCTTTCGGCGCCTTCGGGAATATCGTTGCTGAACCTGACTGAGGGGATCAGAGATCCTGTTCGTAACGCACGTACGGCACGGTGCCGTCGTCGTTGCTTTCGTTGCGCGGGGAGAACGGATTCTTGCCGCGGCTGATCACGTTCTCGGCGCCGACGGTCAGCTGGCCGGACCACGGAGTACGCCAGGTCAGGCCGATGCCCAGGCCTTCGAACTTGCCGGGCTTGCCCGGCACGTCGACCACGCGGCCGATGATGCTGCCGGTGAAGTTGCCGTAACCGGCACCGATGCTCAGGCTCTTGCTGTCCCAGCGATCGACGATGGCCGGCGAAGCGTCGGCCAGCGGTACCAGGCGTGCCTTGGCGTAGGTACCGGCGATGGAGACGAAGCCTTCGCGGCCGATGTTCTTCTGCGCGAACACGGTCAGATCGTTCTGCTCGGCGCGCAGCGAGGGTGTCTTGTTCGGGCCCGACAACCAGGCGGGCAGGGTTTCACGGCCGGTGCCGGCGGTGATGCCCAGGCGGCTGTTGCCGCGGTTCAGCGCGGCGGTACCGCTGAAACGACGGCTGTTCAGATCGTCCTCGTCGCCCAGGCTGGCCAGCATGCAATGGCTGGCCAGGCCGCTGATGCTGGTGCCGCTGCTGCTGTTGCAGAGCAGGCCCAGCGAATCGCCGGAGGACAGGCCAAAGGCCGCGTCCAGCGAATTGCGGCCGAAATGCCAGCGGGCGCCGGCTGCCTGTTCGCCGGTCGGCTCCAGGTACAGCAGCGCCTCGACCTTGCCGCTGCCCTTGTTCCATACCGGCAACACGGTGCGGGTGTCCTTGCTCTGCGCATGCACGCCCGTGATCGCGCCAAGGGCGATCAGCAGGGCCAGCGGTAGACGCAGGAAGGTACGCATCGGACCAGTTCAGACAGGGACGGACAACGGAAGTTCCCGTGGGGACGGGAACTCGATCCTAGGGTGTTTATGAATTCTTAACAAGCCTTGATCCTCCCCAGGTACAAGACTGCCGTTTACTGAAGTCGTTCAGGCGCCGCTACAGCCCCCTGGGCGCCGTGGAACAGTATGCCGAACTCCGTCAATGGAAAGTGATACTCACGCCCGCAGAATTCGCAACGCACCTCGACGGCGCCGGTGGCCTCGGCGGCCGCGCGGGCCTCCTCTTCCCCCAGCGACTGCAGCATGCCGGCCACCCGCTCGCGCGAGCAGGAGCAGGCAAAGGACAGCGGCTTGCCGCCCAGCAGTTCCGGCCGCTCCTCGTGGAACAGGCGGTGCAGCAGCTGCTCGGCCGGGGTCGCCAGCAGTTCGGCCTTGCCCAGGGTTTCGAACAGGGCGCTGGCGCGGGCCCAGCCATCCTCGTCGCCTTCGTCGCCCGGCAGCTTCTGCAGCAGCAGGCCGGCGGCACCGTTGCGGTCGGCGGCCAGCAGCAGGCGGGTCGGCAGCTGCTCCGACTGGCGGAAGTAGTCCTCGAAGGCCTCGTCCAGTTCCGGCGCAGTCAGCGCGACCAGGCTCTGGTAGCGCTGCGGCTCGCGCGGGTCCAGGCCGGGGTTCTCGATGGTGATGGCGAGGATTGCGTCATCGCCGAGGCGGGACAGGTCACGCGGTGCGTCGCCACCCTCGCTGAGCTGGGCGATACCGCGCAGGGTGCCGGCGGCGGTGCATTCGGCGAACAGGGTGCGCAGCGCGGTGCTGCTGCGCAACTGCACCGACAGGCGCCCGTCGATCTTGGTGTGGCCGGTGAACAGCGCCGAGGCGACGCAGGCCTCGCCAAGCAGTTCGGCAGCGGCGTCCGGGTAGGCGGCATGGGACAGGATTTCCTGCCAGGTGGCCTGCAGGTGCACATGCACGCCACGCACGCCGGCGTCGGGGAGCAGGAAACGGATCAGGGAATCGGGATTGGCGGTCATCGGCTCACATCGCGCGTAAACGGGGGCGGTTGCCGGATAATGCGCCGACAACCAGACGGAAGAAGGATGCACCAGTAATGGGGGCAGCGGGAGAGCAGCACAAGGTAGAGGCGGTGGTGGCCGCGCCGCGCCGGCGACGCTGGCGCTGGAAGCGGCTGCTGTGGCTGCCGGTGCTGCTGGCCGCCTTCAGCTGCCTGCAGGTGCTGGTGTTGCGGTTCATCGACCCGCCGGTGTCCATGGTGATGCTGTGGCGCTATGGCGAGGCGCTGGGCGAGGCCGACTGGTCCTATCGGCTGCATTACCAGTGGCGCGACCTCGACCAGATGGCGCCGAGCCTGCCGATCTCGCTGGTGGCGGCCGAAGACCAGCGCTTCCCCGACCACAACGGCTTCGACCTGCAGGCCATCGAGAAGGCGCGCGACCACAACGCCAGGGGCGGGCGCCTGCGCGGCGCAAGCACGATCAGCCAGCAGGTGGCCAAGAACCTGTTCCTGTGGCAGGGCCGCAGCTGGATCCGCAAGGGCCTGGAAGTCTGGTACACGGTGTTGATCGAGGCGCTGTGGCCAAAGGAGCGGATCCTGGAGATGTACGCCAACATTGCCGAATTCGGTGATGGTGTGTATGGCGCGCAAGCGGCAGCGCAGAAATTCTGGGGCAAGGATGCTGCCCGGCTGAGCCCGGCCGAGAGCGCGCGCCTGGCCGCGGTGTTGCCGGCACCGCGTCGCTACAACGCGGCAAAGCCTGGGCCGTATGTGCAGCGGCGGGCCGCGTGGATCCAACGCCAGGCGCGCCAGCTGGGTGGTGCGTCCTATCTGTCGGAGGACTGAGCCCGGCGCTGCAATTGGCGAACGACGGGCCGAGCGCGTGCCGGCAACGTACAATCCGGGCATGACCCGCGAACGGCTTACCTTCGTCATCGCCGCCTACAACGAGGCCCTGGCACTGCCGCTGCTGCATCCACGGCTGTGCGCGGTGCTCGACGGCATGCCCGACATCGACGGTCACATCCTCTATGTGGACGACGGCAGCCATGACCGCACCTGGGAAGTGATCGCCGGGCTGGCCCAGGCCGATGCACGCGTATCGGCGCTGAAGCTGTCGCGCAACTTCGGCAAGGAAGCGGCGCTGACCGCCGGCCTGGATCTGGTGCACGAGGGTGCGGCGATGATCCTCGATGCCGACGGCCAGGACCCGCCGGAGCTGGTGCCGGAGTTCGTCGCGCGCTGGCGCGAAGGTCATGACAACGTCTACGGCACGCGCATGGCCCGCGATGGCGAGGCCTGGATCAAGCGCGCCACGGCAGCGATGTTCTATCGGGTGATGGGCCGCCTCTCGCGGACACCGATTCCGGCCGATACCGGGGACTTCCGCCTGCTGTCACCGCGCGCGCTGAACGCCCTGCGCGGGATGCGCGAGCGCCACCGTTTCATGAAGGGGCTTTTCAGCTGGGTGGGATTCAAGCGGATCGCCGTGCCCTACCACCGCCACGCGCGCGTGGCCGGCACCAGCAAGTTCAGCCTGTGGCGGCTGTGGAATTTCGCCCTCGAAGGCATTACCGGGTTCTCGACCGTGCCGTTGCGGGCGACGACCTACCTCGGGCTGGCAACCGCGGCCGTCGCTTTCCTGTTCGGCCTGTGGGTGATCGTGAAGGCGGCGCTGTATGGCGACCGGGTGGCGGGTTGGCCGACGATGATGGCGGTGATCCTGTTCCTGGGCGGCGTGCAGCTGATCGCGCTTGGCCTGATCGGCGAGTACCTGGGGCGGCTGTACGAGGAGTCCAAGCAGCGGCCGTTGTACCTGGTTGACGCCTGGCTAGCATCGTCCGTGGCAGACTCGGTCCCGCAACCCACCCTGGGAGGGCAGGCAGATGACCACGGTACGGCAACTGTTGGACGGCAAGTCTCCTGAAGTACATGCGGTCGCGCCGGATGCGGCGGTGATCGATGCGATCCGGTTGATGGCGGAAAAGGGCATCGGTGCGGTGCTGGTGATGGACGGCCCGCGGCTGGTGGGAATCCTGTCCGAGCGTGATTACGCGCGCAAGATCGTGTTGCGTGATCGCTCTTCGCGCGATACGGCGGTGGCAGAGATCATGACGTCGCAGGTGGTGACGGTGTCGCCGGGCGAGCAGGTGGAGCATTGCCTGCAGTTGGTGACCGATTATCGCATCCGCCATCTGCCGGTCGTGGAGGGCGCGCAGGTGCTGGTCAAAGCGCTGGCGTGGCTGAAGGCCAACACGCAGTCCCGCAGCGACAAGCTGCGCACCGTCTGGGCAGCGCTGCGGCAACCGGCCGG
>NZ_JBHHMJ010000053.1:0-3744 GCF_042136455.1 Stenotrophomonas sp. 3diitr2024 | reverse complement strand
TGAGGGAAGGCGGCGCAATGCGCCGCCTTCCTTATTTGCCGCGACCGAACAGCATCGCGATGCCGACACCCACCAGGGCCACCGGCCACCAGGTCAACAGCAGCTTGGACAGGTTCAGGTGCGTCCAGCCGAGATTGCTGGCGAGCATGAACAGGCCGATCAGGATCAGCAGGACGGCGGCAACGAGGTTGAATCGCATCGGGTCGGCGAAGGCTCAGGACTGGGCCGGATATCCTAGCCGTTCCTTCCAGTAGGCGACATGCTGGTCCAGCGCCGCCGGCTCGTAGCGGTGCGCCGGGCCACTGCCCCAGACCGGGCCCGGCCAGGCCGGATCACCGTCATGGCGGCCGATGACATGGAAGTGCAGCTGGCGCACGATGTTGCCCAGCGCCCCGATGTTGATCTTCTCCACCCCGTCTGCGCCCTTCAGGGCCTTGCAGGCGCGGTTGAGCTCGGTGCGCAGCTTGTCCTGCTGCTCGCCGTCCAGCTCGATCCACTCGGTCACCCCGGCCAGGCGCGGTACCAGCACCAGCCAGGGGAATCGTTCGTCGTTCATCAGCCGCACTTGCGACAACGGTCCTTCCGCCACCAGCACGCTATCGGTGGCCAGGCGTGAATCGAGTTCGAATTCGCTCATCCAAGATGCTCCGAGAAGAAGTCCAGGGTGCGTTGCAGCGCCAGGGCGGCGCTGTCTGGATCATACGCATGTCCGACCTCCCGGTTGAAGGCGTGATCGGCCGGATAGACGTAGGTCGCCATCTGCGGCAGCTTCTCGCGGTGGGCCTGGACCGCTTCCGGCGGGATGCTGCGGTCCTGGGCGCCGAAGTGGAAGATCACCGGGGCCTTGGGCGCCTCGTCGAGGAACTGCACGTTGCGCGCACCGTAGTAGCTGACCGACGGCAGCCCCAGGCGCAGTGCGGACAGCATCGCCACCGTGCCGCCCCAGCAGTAGCCGACGGTGCCGACCTTGCCGTAGGGCGCCAGCCGGGTGGCCGCCGCGCGCACGACCTCCAGCGCCCGTTCCATGCCCAGCGCGCCGACCCGTTCCAGACCCTGCTTCACGCCCTCGGCGTCGTAGGGCAACGCATCCGGGTCGGCGTCGGGGCCGTCGACCAGGTCGAAGAACGAGGGCGCCAGCACCGCATAGCCTTCGGCTGCGAAGCGCTCGGCCACGCTGCGGATGTGCGGGTTGGCGCCGAAGATTTCCTGCACCACCACCAGTCCGCCGCGCGCGGTGCCGTCCGGCAGGGCCTGCCAGGCCCGTACCGGGCCGTGATGCGTATCCAGGGTGATCCACTCGGCCATCGTCATCTTCCTCGTTGCTGGGAACAGAGCTGCATTGTCGGCGCTGCGCCGGTTAGCGCGGCGTCAGCGGCTGTGTCGGATCGGGCGGCTGGGCATTCAGAGCGCGGCCGCCAACCCCGGTATACTGGCGCCCTTTCAGGCCCCGGCCCCCAGGAACCCCTGCCATGCCGGCAGGGGCCCAGGCCCCCAGAGTCCCGCGATTCCATGTCCCAGCTGAACCCCAAAGTCGGCTTCGTCAGCCTTGGCTGCCCGAAGGCCCTCGTCGATTCCGAGCGCATCCTCACCCAGCTCCGTTCGGAAGGCTACGACATCGTCCCGTCCTACGATTCGGCCGACGTGGTGGTGGTCAACACCTGCGGCTTCATCGATTCTGCGGTGACCGAGTCGCTGGACGCGATTGGCGAAGCGATGAACCAGAACGGCAAGGTCATCGTCACCGGCTGCCTGGGCAAGCGCCCGGAGCAGATCCGCGAGGCGTACCCCAACGTGCTGGCGGTGTCCGGCCCGCAGGATTACCAGAGCGTGATGGAAGCGGTGCATGAAGCACTGCCGCCCAAGCACGATCCGTTCGTGGACCTGGTGCCCGACTACGGCATCAAGCTGACCCCGCGCCACTACGCGTACCTGAAGATTTCCGAAGGCTGCAACCACAAATGCAGCTTCTGCATCATTCCGTCGATGCGCGGCAAGCTGGTTTCGCGCCCGGTCGACGAGGTGCTGCGTGAAGCCGAGCGCCTGGTGCGTGGCGGCGTGCGCGAGCTGCTGGTGGTTTCGCAGGACACCTCGGCCTACGGCGTGGACGTGAAGTACGCCGAGAAGATGTGGCGCGACAAGGCCTACCAGACCCGTTTGAAGGCGCTGTGCGAAGGCCTGTCGGAGCTGGATGCATGGGTGCGCATGCACTACGTGTACCCGTATCCGCACGTGGACGAAGTGGTGCCGTTGATGGCCGAGAATCGCATCCTGCCGTACCTGGATATCCCGTTCCAGCACGCCAGCCCGCGCATCCTGCGCCTGATGAAGCGCCCCGGCGCGGTGGAGAAGACCCTGGAGCGCGTGCAGAACTGGCGCCGTATCGCGCCGGACATCACTGTGCGTTCGACCTTCATCGTCGGCTTCCCGGGCGAGACCGAAGCCGAGTTCGAGGAACTGCTGTCGTTCCTTGACGAAGCGCAGCTGGATCGCGTGGGTGCGTTCGCCTATTCGCCGGTTGAAGGGGCGACCGCCAACGATCTGCCCGATGCTGTGCCGGAGGAAGTGAAGCAGGAGCGTCTGGCCCGCTTCATGGAGAAGCAGGCGCAGATTTCCGCTGCACGCCTTGAGGCCAAGATCGGCACCGTGCAGCAGTGCCTGGTCGACGCCATCGAAGGCGACATCGCCGTGGCCCGTTCCAAGGCCGATGCCCCGGAGATCGACGGCCTGGTGCACATCCAGAATGCCGACCAGGTGCCGCTGCGCGTGGGCGAATTCGTCGAGGTGGAGATCACCGAGAGCGACGAGCACGACCTGTATGGTGACGCGCTGACGGCCGCCCCCCGTCCGGCGTTCGACCTCAAGGTGCTGTGACCGCAGCGACGGCCGCCACCGGCAACGGCGGCGGTTCACGACGCTTCGTACCGCCGCCACGTGCGGCGGTAGCTGCACGGCAGTTCGAGCATCCGCTGTTTGCCGGACTTCAGGACTTCCGTGACCTGCTGGACGGCACCGCGTGGCCGTCCATCGCGGCGCTCGATGCACGTCTGGCCGTGCCTGGCAAGCGCCTGGTTGAACAGGACGCCGCGTTGCTGGCCGATGGCCTGCATTATGAGGCGCGTATCGCGCAGGGACGCATCGCCACCCGTGCCGGCAACTGGCACGACCTGTTCAATGCGCTGGTGTGGGCCTCACAGCCGCAGCTGAAGCGCGCGCTCAACGTGCGGCAGTGCCTGCATATCGAGGCGATGCCACCCGGCCAGCGCAATCGCGCGCAGGCCGCCTTGACCCAGTTCGACGAAACCGGCGTGATCGTGCGTGTGCGCGATGACTCACTGCGGGTTGCCTGGGATGCACACGACTGGCCCGCGTTGTTTGAGCCGGTGAACTGGCAGAGCGGTGACATCGCCATCACTGTGGTATTCGGGCATGCGCTGATGGAACAGGCCCTGCTACCGGGGCGATTGCTGGTCGGCAAGTGCGTGGTGGTGCAGGGCGATGTCGAAGCCGCCTGTGTCGACGTGGTGAGCGCTGCCATTGCCGAGGGCAGGGCAGTGACCGATCCGCTGCAGCTGCGTCCGCTGCCGTTGGCTGGAATCCCAGGCTGGCACGACGTGCAGGATTCTACCTTCTACCGCAATGCCGACTATTTCCGCCCGCTGCGTGCAGGGCGCACGTACCCGCCACCGTTGTAGAGCCGAGCCCATGCTCGGCTGCGTTGCCCATCAGCCGAGCATGGGCTCGGCT
>NZ_JBHHMJ010000050.1:0-399 GCF_042136455.1 Stenotrophomonas sp. 3diitr2024 | reverse complement strand
TTCCCGCACCGCGACATGAAGTCGGTCGGGCTGGTCACCCGCGTGATCAAGGAGCACGGCACCGACCGTGAACTGGCCGCGGTGTACGTGCCAACCACACCGAACCCGACCTCGGGTTACCTGGAGATCGTGCCGGTGGAACTGCGCAAGGTCGCTGATGGCGAGTACCGCGGCACGCTGTATGTGGACCGGATGCTGGACGAGGACTACTACGGCCGTGGCGTGTGCCATTGGGAGTTCACTGGCGCTGGGGCGATGTTGAAGGCGACGTAGCGGGCGTGGTAGACCACGCCGCCTGCGTCGGTATCTTCCCAGTAAATGCGTGTCGGCCAACTGAATAGTGGCTCAACCGACATCGGGAACCTCCGCGAACAGGTCCTGCGGCGGGTTCTTCGGCTT
>NZ_JBHHMJ010000048.1:0-329 GCF_042136455.1 Stenotrophomonas sp. 3diitr2024 | reverse complement strand
CTGGTGCGTGCGCACCGCAAGGCGTTCATTGACCTGGGCGGTGGCGCCCAGATCGGCCAACCGTCGTGCCAGCTCGCGGTTCTTCTCGCGCAGCACTTCCAGCTGGTAGCTGGCCAGCCGCAACGCGCAGCTGACCCTGGCCACTGAACTCAACAGCCGCAATGCGCAGCATGCGCGCAGCGATGCACTGCGCGAGATGCTGGGCCTGGCCGAGCCGGTCAACCGCTGGATGTGCTGGGCGGTGCTGGCACTGGCCCTGCTGGGCAACTCGCCCCTGCTGGACCCGGTGCGGCTGACCCTGTCCAGCCAACTGGAGCGGCTGCGCGCGG
>NZ_JBHHMJ010000043.1:0-6715 GCF_042136455.1 Stenotrophomonas sp. 3diitr2024 | reverse complement strand
CAGAACCCTTTCGCCAGCGAAAGGGTTCTGACCCCACCGATCGGATCGCGAACGGCATCCACGCATGGCGTGGATCTACCAGCCCCACCCTCATGCGTCCTTCAACGTTTCCCCGCGCGCCGATACACGCCATTGAAGCGCACGTTCATGCCACCGCATTCGCTGTTGTCGGCCACGATCAGCACCTCACCCAGCGAGTGCACACGCACCCGGCACGTGTCCTCGACGAACTCGACATCGGCACCCTGCGGCATGGCACGCGCTTCCACCTGGCCCAGGTTCGGCCCATACGGGCGCTGTTCCGGCGTGGGGTTGGCCGAGGGCCAGTAAGCGTCGCCATCCACATGCAGTTGTCCACCCTGCACGGTGATGCGCAGGCCGTTGTCGCCATCTTTCCAGTGGCCCGTCCAGTCCTGCAGCGTGGGCACGGCCACCGGCAACGGTTGCAGCCTGCTGCGGTCGACCCAGCCGGCGCTGCCGCCCACCTTGTTCGGGAAGAACGCGCAGCGGTAACGGCCCAGGTCGCGACCGGTCACCACCGTATCGCCGTTGACCACATAGCTGCGCTGGCGGCAGGCCGGTTCGCCCTTGGCGGGGCAGCCATCCATGTCGCCGAGCAGGTACAGGCGCGGGGCGTCGACCACGCGCGCCAGCGCGAACCGGCTCTGTTGGGAGGGGAACGCGCCATTGCGGCAGGCGCCGCCATCGGCGATATCGGACGCGAAGGCGGAGGCCGGCAGCAACGCGGCCAGCAGGCAGAATGAACGCAGGGACATGACAGCATTACCGGTGGGGGAGCCCGCAGGATATACCGGCCTACTTTACTGGCGCTGTGTCGCCGGCATCCTGCTCCTGTGAGAACCGCAGCGCGCGCTGCTGCTGTTCGGCACTGAGCTCTGGCGGTGGCCGCGCCACGGCCGCCTGGATCTGGTCCGGCCCGCCGGTAAGTTTGTTGATGCCTTTGGCTGCCGCCAGCACACCCTTGACCACGCCCATCATGATGTAGCCACCGCCCATGCTGACCTGCTCCGGCGATGGCGGTTCGCTCCAGTCGCGGCTGAAACGGTTATCGCCGAACTTCACCGGGTTCTTGAAGCGGTACAGGTCCAGCGGCTCGTCATCGGGCTTGAGCGCACGCACTTCGCCGAGGGTGGTGACGTTGTCCTGCGGCAAGGTGGTGGAGATCGGTGCGGTGGGGGCGGGCGGCGCATCTGCAGGGGGAACGGGTGCAGGATCGGGCACCGCCACCGGCGCGGCCTGCTGCGCCTGTGCGATGCCGGCCAGCAGCATGCCGGCCAGGAGTGCTCCCTGCGTTCCACGTCGTGCCACAGCCATCCACCCTGTTGGTTGCGTCCAGCGCCCAAGCATACGGATGCCGGCTTCAGATTTCGTTGGCAACGGCGGGGGCATTCAGGCTGTGTCGCGCATCATCGCTGCGCGGCCGGGACACCGAAGTTTGCAATGAACTTCATTCCCCCCCGGGGGACGGGGACGGCATCCTGCCGTTCTCCCGGTACGGCGCTCCCTCATGACAGCTCCCTCCACAATCCCGCCACGGCAGCCGGTCGCCTGCTGATGTCGCGCGCAGCAGTACTGGTTGGTTTGGCAATCGTGCCCCTGATGGTCATCGCGGCCGTTGCCGAATGGACATCACGTGTCCACGCAGGCATGGCTTCGCTGCGCCGGAGCAGCACGCTGCGTACGCTGGGCGCGGACGAACACAGGGCACTGGCACCGTTGCGCGCATTGGCCGGCTGCGACCATGACGACCAGATAAAGCGGCTGCGTGGAGCATTCACCGGCGGTGCGTGCCGGAACAGCTTCCCGGTCGGTGACGGCCTGCTGGGTGGCGTTCCCGCACTGGTGCCAAAGCAGGCGTGGCCCTACCTCGCGGAAGACAATGAAGCCGAAGTGGTGTTGGGCAAACGCGCGGCGGTGGTGGTATGTCTCAACGGCTTCACTATCGCTGCTGCACGGCCGGCTGCAGCCACCAGCCGCGTCTGTGGCGAGCGCCTGGAGACACCCGAAGAAGTTTCGATGCGACGGGGACCCGGCCTGCGCCCTTCCCCGCTGGTGATTGCCGCACTGGCGTCATGGGCCGCCGCTGGCGCCCCAGGGCTGCTGGCCATGCCGTTGCTCGCCATCGCCGGGCTGGCGGCCTGGCTGGCACTCCCTCGCCGCAACAGCCCCGCGACGGCTCAGCGCGTACTGCAGGTTCGCGGACGCCTGCGCGCTTACCAGCGCACTGCCCAGACTTCGCGGGTGTGGTTGCTTGGCAATGACCGCCGTGTGCAGCTTCCAGCGGAATGGGAGCACGCTGCGGCATTCTCCCGCGGACGCTCGATGGTGCTGGAAGTGCGCGCCTGTGATGGATGGGTGCTGGGCGCAGGGACGGCATGGTGCCTGGCCAGCGACCGACGGCGCTATCCGCCCACAGGATGGTCGTGGCATCTGGCATGGCTGGGCCTGCTCCTGTGCGTGCTGGTGTTCGGCACTGGCGGAATGCCACCGCTCCGTCCGGATCCTGCATGGGCGGCTGCCTATGGCTGGGGGGTGCTCGCAGTGCTGGCATCGGGCTGGCACGCGGTGCAGATCGTGGTCTGCACCGTGCAGTTCCTGCTCCGCCGCCGCGCGCTTGACGCGGACATCGCGCAGCGTCCCGCCCCGTGGCACTGAACGGTTCACTCGTTCCCATGCTGGTGTCTCACATCCTGAGACACGGATGTGGTGCCATGTGACCCCTCGCAATCCGTCCCGGCTCCCTCCCTCTTCCATGGCCTACGAACTCGCCAAGCGCACCGCCGATGCCGAGCAGAAGCTCGCCACCCGCGATGGCCTGCCCGCCCGCGATGGCGCCCTGCTCAGCGCGCGCTTGCAGCGCCGCTACCAGGACCGCATCACCGGCAGCTTCGCCATTCCCGGCCGTGAAGGCCGCTACGCGCCCGTTCCCGACTCGGTATCACCGGCGCTGGCCGCTGCACTGAAGGCACGCGGCATCGAGCAGCTCTACAGCCACCAGGCCGAAGCCTGGGAGGCCAGCCAGCGCGGCGAGCACGTGGCCATCGTCACCCCCACCGCCAGCGGCAAGTCGCTGTGCTACACCCTGCCGGTGGTCAGCGCGGCCATGCAGGACAAGGCCAAGGCGCTGTACCTGTTCCCGACCAAGGCACTGGCCCAGGACCAGGTGGCCGAGCTGCTGGAACTCAATCATGCCGGCGATCTCGGCGTCAAGGCCTTCACCTTCGACGGCGACACCCCCGGCGATGCGCGGCAGGCGATCCGCCTGCATGGCGACATCGTGGTGTCCAACCCGGACATGCTGCACCAGGCCATCCTGCCGCATCACACCAAGTGGGCACAGTTCTTCGAGAACCTGCGCTACATCGTCATCGACGAGGTGCACACCTATCGCGGCGTGTTCGGCAGCCACGTCACCAACGTGCTGCGCCGGCTCAAGCGCATCTGCGCGTTCTACGGCGTGCAACCGCAGTTCATCCTGTGCTCGGCAACCATCGGCAACCCGCAGGCGCATGCGGAAGCGCTGATCGAGGCCCCGGTGACTGCCATCACTGAATCCGGTGCGCCCACCGGGCCGAAGCAGGTGCTGCTGTGGAACCCGCCGGTGATCAACCCCGACCTGGGCCTGCGTGCCTCGGCGCGCTCGCAGAGCAACCGCATCGCCCGCATCGCGATCAAGTCCGGGCTGAAGACCCTGGTGTTCGCGCAGACCCGCTTGATGGTCGAGGTGCTGACCAAGTACCTGAAGGACATCTTCGACCACGACCCGCGCAAGCCGCCCCGCATCCGCGCCTACCGCGGCGGTTATCTGCCGACCGAACGCCGCGAGACCGAGCGTGCGATGCGAGCCGGCAACATCGACGGCATCGTCAGCACCTCGGCGCTGGAACTGGGCGTGGACATCGGCAGCCTGGACGTGGTCATCCTCAATGGCTACCCCGGCAGCGTGGCCGCCACCTGGCAGCGTTTCGGCCGTGCCGGTCGCCGCCAGCAACCCGCACTCGGTGTGATGGTGGCCAGTTCGCAGCCGTTGGACCAGTACGTGGTGCGGCACCCGGACTTCTTCGCCGAAGCCTCGCCCGAACATGCGCGCATTGCGCCAGACCAGCCGCTGATCCTGTTCGACCACATTCGCTGCGCGGCCTTTGAACTACCGTTCCGGGTCGGCGATGGCTTCGGCCCGATCGACCCGGAAGTGTTCCTGGAAGCGCTGGCCGAAACCGAAGTCATCCACCGCGAAGGCGAGCGCTGGGAATGGATCGCCGACAGTTATCCGGCCAACGCGGTCAGCCTGCGCGCGGTGGCCGATGGCAACTTCGTGGTGGTCGACCGCAGCGACGGCCGCCAGCAGATCATCGCCGAGGTCGATTACTCCGCCGCTGCGCTCACGCTGTATGAAGGCGCCATCCACATGGTGCAGTCCACGCCCTACCAGGTGGAGACGCTCGACTGGGAGGGCCGCAAGGCCTACGTCACCCGCACGCATGTGGATTACTACACCGACAGCATCGACTTCACCAAGCTCAAGATGCTGGACCGCTTCGATGGTGGCGTGGCCGGGCGCGGTGATTCGCACCATGGCGAAGTGCACGTGGTGCGGCGCGTGGCCGGCTACAAGAAGATCCGCTACTACACCCACGAAAACATCGGCTACGGTCCGGTGAACCTGCCCGACCAGGAACTGCACACCACCGCAGTGTGGTGGCAGCTGCCGCAGGCACTGCTGCTGCGCGCCTTCGCCAGCAGGCAGGATGCGCTCGATGGCTTCCTCGGTGCGGCGTATGCGCTGCACATCGTCGCCACCGTGGCGGTGATGGCCGATGCGCGCGACCTGCAGAAGTCGGTCGGCAACGGCGATGGTTCCTGGTTTGCGATCGCCGACCAGAGCGGCCGTGGCCAGTTGCGCGGCAGCGAGGGTGATCCTGGCGTGGTCGAACTGCTGCAGGAATTCGTGCCCACTGTGTATCTGTATGACAACTTCCCCGGTGGCGTTGGCCTCAGCGAGCCGTTGTGGCAGCGTCAGGCGGAGCTGGTGCAGCGCGCGCGTGAACTGGTGCAACGCTGCGACTGCAAGGCCGGCTGCCCGGCCTGCGTCGGCCCGGTGCTGGCTGCACAGGAAGAGGATGAAACCTCGCCACGTGCGCTGGCATTGCGCGTGCTCGACCTGTTCGACGCCGAGGCCTGCCGGCACGTGCCCGACGTGGTGGCGTCCGCGCGCGACCCGATGGAGCTGCTGGCACCGTGAGCCTGAGCCTGGACAAGCTGCGCCTGCTGCGCAGGCAGGCCGGCGACCCGAAGGCGAGCACACCGGCCGTGCCGGACGTGCCCCCTGCGCCACCGGCACCCGTGGCCGCCAACGATGCGCGGCAATCACCGGCCGAGCGTTCGGTGTTCGCCTGGGTCGAGCAGGAGATCCGCCACAAGCCGACCGGCGCTGCGGCACCTGCCACGGCGCCGCCCGCACTGCGTCGGCCCGAAGTGGGCAGCCTGCATCGCCTGCTCGGCCTGCGCACGCGCGGCGGCCCCGCTCCTGCTCGCGCCAGCGCACAGGACCGTCAGTTGCCAGGTGAGGAGATCGCACCGGGCCTGTTCCTGATCGAATCGCTGCAGCCGCAGGCGATCCCGGCACAACCGCTGTCGCTTGATTTCGCCCGTCGCGACGGCGAGCACGTGGCTGCACGCGATCTGCTGTTCTTCGACACCGAGACCACCGGCCTGGCCGGCGGCACCGGCACCCGTGCCTTCATGATCGCCGCGGCCGATTGGCATGTGTGCCCGCAGCGTGGCGAGGGCCTGCGCATCCGCCAGTTGCTGATGGCCACGATGGCCGCCGAGGACGCGATGCTGGCCACCTTCGCCCGCTGGCTGCAACCGTCCACCGTGTTCTGCAGCTACAACGGCCGCAGCTACGATGCGCCGCTGCTGAAGGCGCGCTACCGGCTGGCCCGGCAGCCGGACCCGATCACCGCACTGGACCATGTCGACCTGCTCTACCCCACCCGCCGCCGCTATCGCGGCACGTGGGAGAACTGCAAGCTGTCCACCATCGAACGCCAGCTGCTGCGCGTGGTGCGCGAGGACGACCTGCCCGGCTCGGAAGCACCCGGTGCATGGCTGCGCTTCCTGCGCGGCGGCGATGCGGTGAACCTGCGCCGGGTGGCCGACCACAACCACCAGGACGTGGTGACCCTGGCCCTGCTGCTGCAGCGGCTGGTGCGCGAGGAACAGCGCGAGCGCGAGACACTGGCGCTGGTCGGCCGGTAATGACACACGGGGCCGCGTTGACATGCCCTGACGGTGGCAGCGGTGACACTGCCACCACCATCCACGCCTGGAGCCCGACGATGCGCCTCAATCCGCTTGCCCTGCTTGCCATTCTGCCACTGGCGGCCTGCAGTCACGCCGGCGGCAGCACCGCCCCCGATCCCACGCCGGCGCCCGTGGCCGACGCCGCGCACGAATGCAAGCCGGAGGCGCTCGAGGCCTTCACCGGCAAAACGGCTGACGAAGCCACCATCAAGAAGCTGGTGGCCGCCAGCGGCGCGCGCGGTGCACGGGTGGTCAAGCCGGGCATGGCGGTGACCATGGACTTCCGCCAGGACCGCGTGACGGTGCAGGTGGATGCGCAGAACCGGATCGAGCGCGCCAGCTGCGGTTGATCGCCCCAGGGTAGTGGGGGGGGGGGGGGGGGGGGGGG
>NZ_JBHHMJ010000018.1:0-10642 GCF_042136455.1 Stenotrophomonas sp. 3diitr2024 | reverse complement strand
GGAGGGAATTAAGTCGTTTGTGCCACAAACGACTTAATTCCCTCCGTCCCCTTTTTCTGTCAGGCCTGCGCGGCGTCTTCGACGGGGCCGAGTTCGTGCAGCACGGCGGTGGCGTAGCAGCCCGGCGGCAACGCAAACGAGAGTTCCAGTACATCACTGGCCAACCACTGATGCTGCAGCAACGCCGGGCGCAGGCGCAGCGCGCGGCGCTCCTGCTTCAGCCGTGCGTCTTCCAGGCCAGCGCGCAGCGCCTTCGATTCCTCGTCGTCCAGCGCGGCCAGCTCCAGCTCACGTGCAGCGTCGGCGCTGCGCAGCTCGCCTTCGCCCCACAGCGGCGCGCTGGGATGGATGTCGAAGCGCGCCAGGCGCTCGGCCAGCACGTCGGTGTAGGGTTCGGGGCCGAACACGCTGCGGCTGCCATCGAGCATCCACACTTCACCGTCCAGCGGCTGATCCCAGTTGCCCTGCTCCACGCGCGCGGCGAGCACACGATTGAACAGCGCCGAGCGGGCGGCTGACAGCAGCAGCGAACGCTGGTCCTTGCGCATGCGGCGGCCACCGAACATCGCCAATGCGGCAGGCACGTTGCCGCCGTCGCGGCCGAAGCGCTGCTCGCCAAACCAGTTCGGCAGGCCGCGCCCGGCGATCTGCTGCAGGCGCTCGCTGATCGCCGCAGCATCGCCCTGCACCTCGCGCAGCACCAGCCTGAAGCGGTTGCCGGCCAGTGCACCACGCTGCAGCTTGCGGTTGTGCCAGGTCGCTTCGAGCACTTCGATCTCATCACTGGCCAGCTCGGCCAGATCCGGCGCGACGCGCTTGGGCAGGTGCACGCTGAAACGCTGGGTGGTGACCGCATGCCGATCCTTCATGCCGGCGTAGCTCACCGCCATTTCCGGCAGGCCCGCCCACTTGGCCAGCAGCTTGGCCACATGCACAGTGTTGGCGCCGCGCTTGCGGATGTGCAGCAACAGGTGCTCACCTTCACCGGTGGCCTCGAAGGCCGGCAGTTCATCCACCTGGAAATCGTCCGGCGTGGTGCGGATGCGCGCCGTCAACAGCGGCGCACCAAACGCCAACGGCAGCGGGATCATGCCGCCACCAGCAACACGACCGCCTGCGCGGCGATGCCTTCGCCGCGGCCGGTGAAGCCCAGCTTCTCCGAGGTGGTCGCCTTGACGCTGACCGCGTCCAGCGGCAGCTGCAGCAACCCACCAATGCGCTCACGCATGGCCAGCGCATGCGGGCCAACCTTCGGCCGCTCGCAGATCACGGTGATGTCGGTGTTGCCAACGCGCCAGCCACGCTCGCGCAGCAGGCTGTCGCAATGGCGCACGAAATCGCTGCTGTCGGCGCCCTTCCAGCGATCATCGCTCGGCGGGAAATGCTGGCCGATATCGCCCAGCGCCAGCGCACCGAGCATGGCATCGCACAGGGCGTGCAGGATCACGTCGCCGTCGCTGTGCGCCAGCACGCCGCAGCTGTGCGGCACGTTCACTCCGCCGAGCATGATGTGATCGCCTTCACCGAAGGCATGGACGTCGTAGCCCTGGCCGATACGGACGGGCGGGAACGGTGCGGTGCTCATGGATGCAGCCCTTGCAGCAGGGCCGCGCGGGCAGTCAGCCGGCGCGGCGGGAAAGTACGAATTCGAACCGGTCCAGATCGGCCGGGGTGGTGACCTTGAAGTTGTCCTCGCTGCCTTCCACCAGCAGCGGGCGCTGGCCCTGGCGCTCCATGGCCATGGCCTCGTCGGTGACTTCAACACCGGCAGCGGCGGCGTCGGACAGCGCGCGGCTGAGCTGGTGGCGGCGGAACAGCTGTGGTGTCAGTGCACGCCACAGCCGCTCGCGCGGTTCAGTGCCATCGATGCCACCGTCGTCGCCCGCACGCTTGAGGGTGTCGCGCACCGGTGCAGCCAGGATCGCCCCGACCGGATCGGCACGACCGACTTCAAGCAGGCGGCCAAGATCGGCCAGCGACAGGTTGGGTCGCGCGGCATCGTGGACCAGCACGAATTCATCAGCGCGCACCGAGTCCGGCAACGCCTGCAGCCCAGCCAGCACCGAGGCGGCACGGGTCGCGCCGCCGATGCAGGTCAGCACCGGTTTGCCGGCCCATTCGCTCCAGCCCGGCCAGTCGCCGTCGTCCTGGCCGATCACCACCATTGCGCCGGCCACGGCCGGATGCGCCAGCAGCGCGTCCAGGGTATGAGCGAGCAGGATCTGCCCGCCCGCCTGCAGGTACTGCTTGGGCAGCGGCGCACCAAAGCGGGCGCCACGGCCGGCAGCCGGAACCACCACCCAGATCGCCGCGCTCATGGCACGTCCGCCGGGTGATCGCCGGCCTGGACAGTGACGCCTGCAGCGGGCTGCGCCGGACGGACCGGCGCATCCTCGACCACGCGGTAGAACTTCTCACCGGGCTTGATCATGCCCAGCTCGCTGCGCGCGCGTTCCTCGATGGCGGACTGGCCTTCCTTGAGGTCCTTCACTTCGGCGGCCAGCGCGTCGTTGCGCTGCTGCAGACCCTCATTGTCCCGTTCCTGGTTGGCGACCTGGGCTTCGAGCATCATCACTTCACCCGAATTGCCCGGACCGAACCAGAAGCGGTACTGCAGCCAGCCCAGCAACAGGGCCAGCACCAGCAGCATCCAGCGCCAGTCGCGCATCGGCTCAGCGCTTCAGCGAAACGAACGCGTCACGACCGGCGTAACGCGCGCCGGCGCCGAGGGCTTCCTCGATGCGCAGCAGCTGGTTGTACTTGGCCACGCGATCGCTGCGGCACAGCGAGCCGGTCTTGATCTGGGTGGCGGTGGTGGCCACGGCGATGTCGGCGATGGTGGTGTCTTCGGTTTCGCCCGACCGGTGCGAGACCACGGCCGCATAGCCGGCGCGGTCGGCCATGGCGATCGCTTCCAGGGTTTCGCTGAGCGTGCCGATCTGGTTGACCTTGATCAGGATCGCGTTGGCGGTGCCCGAGTCGATACCTTCCTGGAAGATCTTCGGGTTGGTCACGAACAGGTCGTCACCGACCAGCTGCACCTTCTTGCCGATGCGGTCGGTCAGCAGCTTCCAACCCGCCCAGTCGTTCTCGGCCAGGCCGTCTTCAATCGTGATGATCGGGTACTGCGCGGCCCAGTCGGCGAGGAAGTCGACGAACTGCTCGGAAGTCAGGCGCTTGTTCTCGCCGACCAGGTTGTACTTGCCGTTCTCGAAGAATTCGCTGGAAGCCACGTCCAGGCCCAGCAGCACGTCTTCACCGGCGGTGTAGCCGGCCTTGCCGATTGCTTCGAGGATGGTGTCCAGCGCTTCGACGTTGCTGCGGAAGTCCGGCGCGAAGCCGCCTTCGTCGCCCACCGCCGTGCTCAGGCCGTGGCCCTTCAGCACCGACTTCAGCGAATGGAAGATTTCGGTACCGGCGCGCAATGCTTCGGAGAACGAGGTGAAGCCGACCGGCAGCACCATGAACTCCTGGAAGTCGACGTTGTTGTCGGCATGCGCGCCGCCGTTGATGATGTTCATCATCGGCACCGGCAGCGACGGGGTCACGCCGGTCCGGGCAGCCAGGTACTGCCACAGCGCCTGCTTGCTGGATGCGGCGGCGGCGTGCGCGGCGGCCATCGAAACACCCAGCAGTGCGTTGGCGCCCAGCCGCCCCTTGTTCTCGGTGCCGTCCAGATCGATCAGGCGACGGTCGAGGCCGGCCTGGTCGGTGGCTTCAAACCCCTTCAGCGCGGCGGCAATCGTGGTGTTGACGTTGTCAACGGCCTTGCGCACGCCCTTGCCCAGGTAACGGGTCTTGTCGCCGTCACGCAGCTCGACCGCTTCCTTGGTGCCGGTCGAGGCGCCGGAGGGAACCGCGGCGCGACCGAACGAACCGTCCTCCAGGATGACTTCGGCTTCCAGCGTGGGATTGCCACGGCTGTCGAGGATTTCACGGGCGTGGATGCTGCGGATCGTACTCATGGTCGGGCCGGTTACCTGTCTGGAGAGGGGGCGACAAAACGAATGCCGCGTGATTATCCCCGGCTGCCCGCCACTTGCCAAATGGCGTGGCCTGCATCAGCCCCAGCTCGACCCGATCACGATAAGGACCAGCGAGACCAGCATCACCAGCAATGCACCGGCAATCGCCGCAAGGATGGGGCCACGCCGCCGTCGCCAGGCCAACACCATCGCCACCGGGCTGCCGAGAAAGCACAGCACCATCGTGACCAGCGCGCCCAGCATCCACCACTGCGTGGCCTGCACGCCATTGTTTCCGTCCCCGGGCGGCCGGAAGCCGGCGGTGAAGGCCAGCACGCCCACCACCAGGGCCATCCAGGTCAACACGGACAGCGCCAGCGCGATCAGGCCCCAGGGCCAGCCGCGCGCCGATGGGGTCGTATTCATCAAAGCCATCCGTAGAACAGGGTGCCGATCCACAGAGAAAGCAGGATGATCGCCAGCCCTGCCGGTACCTTGCCACGGTTCAATCGCCAGGCCAGCACAGCCGAAGCGACGCACCCTGCGCTGGCCAGCAGCTCTCCGACCACAAGCGCAATGAAATACGCCCGAAGATCGAGCGCGCTGCCGCCATCACCCGGTGGGCGCACTGACGCGGCGCCGATCAGCACCAGGCAGAACAAGCCCACGGTGAACACCGCGGACAGCCCCAGCGCGATCTGGCCCCACGGCCACTGTCTCCAGTGCCGGCGGCGGCGCTGGGTTTCCAGCGCCACCCACGGGTCACGACTCACGCGAAGCGCGAAAAGCCGTGCTTCTTGGTCACCGCGTCGAGTTCCATCAGGGTCTCGAGCAGGGCCTCCATCTGGTCCAGCGGCCACGCGTTGGGACCATCGGACAGCGCCTTTGACGGATCCGGATGGGTTTCGGCGAACAGGCCGGAGATGCCCACCGCCACCGCGGCACGGGCCAGCACCGGCACGTGCTCGCGCTGGCCGCCTGAGCTGGTGCCCTGCCCGCCCGGCAACTGCACCGAGTGGGTGGCGTCGAACACCACCGGGCAACCGGTCTCGCGCATCACCGCCAGCGAACGCATGTCGCTGACCAGGTTGTTGTAGCCGAAGCTGGCACCGCGCTCGCAGACCATGATCTGCTCGTTGCCGGTGGCCTTGGCCTTCTCCACGACCGGCTTCATGTCCCACGGCGCCAGGAACTGGCCCTTCTTGATGTTGACCGGCTTGCCGGCCGAGCACACCTTGCGGATGAAGTCGGTCTGGCGGACCAGGAACGCCGGGGTCTGCAGCACGTCCACCACCGAGGCCACTTCGTCCATCGGGGTGTACTCATGGACGTCGGTCAGCACCGGCACGCCGATCTGCTTCTTCACTTCGGCCAGGACCTTCAGGCCCTCTTCCATGCCCGGGCCGCGGAACGCGGTGCCCGAGGTGCGGTTGGCCTTGTCGAAGCTGGACTTGAAGATGAAGTTGACGCCGAGCTTGTCGGTGATCTCCTTCAGCTTGCCGGCGGTATCGAGCTGCAGCTGCATCGACTCGATCACGCAGGGGCCGGCGATCAGGAACAGGGGCTGGTCCAGCCCGACCTCGAATCCACACAGTTTCATGGCGTTTCCTTGTTGTCCGCAGCACCGGCAAGGCCGGTGCGCTGGGGGTTGAAGCATGCAGGATGGGGGCCGAAGCCCCCATTCACAAGTCAGGCGCGCGCTTCGGAAAGCAGCTTGCCGCCGGCCTTGCGCTCGCGCGCGGCACGGATGAAACCAATGAACAGCGGGTGTCCGTCACGCGGCGTGGACAGGAATTCCGGATGCGCCTGGCAGGCCAGGAACCACGGATGCGCGTCGCGCGGCAGCTCGACCACTTCCACCAGGGTGTCGTCCATCGACTTGCCGGCGATCACCAGGCCCGCATCTTCCAACTGGGTGCGGTAGCGGTTGTTGAACTCGTAGCGGTGGCGGTGGCGCTCGGCGACCACGTCCTTGCCGTACAGCTCGCGGGCCAGCGTGCCCGGCTTCAGGCGCTGCTCCTGCAGGCCCAGGCGCATGGTGCCACCCAGGTCGCTCTTGTCGTCACGCTTCTCGACATCGCCGCTGGCGGTGCGCCATTCGGTGATCAGGCCGATCACCGGGTTCGGCGACTGGCGGTCGTTCTCGGTGCTGTTGGCACCTTCCAGGCCGACCACGTTGCGCGCGTAGTCGACCACGGCCGCCTGCATGCCGTAGCAGATGCCGAAGTACGGCACCTGCTGCTCGCGGGCGAACTTCGAGGTCAGCACCTTGCCTTCGAAACCACGGTCACCGAAGCCACCCGGCACCAGGATGCCGTCGACATCGGCCAGCGCGGCCATGTCGGTGCCTTCCAGGTCCTGTGCTTCCAGCCACTTCAGGTTGACCTTGGTGCGCTGGCGCAGGCCACCGTGCTTCAGTGCTTCGCCGACCGACTTGTAGGCATCCTGGTGATCGACGTACTTGCCGACCACGGCAATGGTCACTTCGTCCAGCGGGTGCAGGGTCGCATCGACCGCGTCTTCCCACATCGACAGGTCGACCGGACCGGCCTTGTCTGCCAGCTTCAGCTGGTTCACCACGATTTCGTCCAGGCCCTGTGCATGCAGGCCAGACGGGATGCGGTACAGCACGTCCACGTCCGGCACGCTGATCACCGCACGCTCGGAAACGTTGGTGAACTGGGCGATCTTGCGGCGCTCCGAATCCGGCACCGCCTGCTCGGAGCGGCACAGCAGCACGTCCGGCTGGATGCCGATCGAGCGCAGTTCCTTCACCGAGTGCTGGGTCGGCTTGGTCTTCAGCTCGCCGGCGGCGCCGATGTACGGCACCAGGGTGAGGTGCATGAACAGCGCCTTCTCCGGGCCACGCTCGGTGCGCACCTGGCGGATCGCCTCCAGGAACGGCAGCGACTCGATGTCGCCGACGGTGCCGCCGATCTCGACCAGTGCCACGTCATAGCCTTCGGTGGCTTCGTCGATGCAGCGACGGATCTCGTCGGTGATGTGCGGAATGACCTGCACGGTCGCGCCCAGGTAGTCGCCGCGGCGCTCCTTGCGGATCACGTTCTCGTAGATGCGGCCGGTGGTGACCGAGTTCTTGCGGCTGAGGCGGGTGCGCACGAAGCGCTCGTAGTGGCCCAGGTCGAGGTCGGTCTCCGCGCCGTCGTCGGTGACATAGACCTCACCGTGCTGGAACGGACTCATGGTGCCCGGGTCGACGTTGATGTACGGGTCGAGCTTCATCATCGTGACCTTCAGGCCACGGGCTTCGAGAATGGCGGCCAGCGACGCGGCGGCAATGCCTTTGCCGAGCGAGGACACCACGCCGCCGGTTACGAAAATCAAGGGAGTCATGGCTGCAAGCATCCTGTCTGGAAATGGAAAACGGCAGCACCACGCGCACCCCAAGGGCGGGCATGGTGCTCAGAGGGGGTTTTCCGGTTCGCTGTGGCAGCGAGGGAGGTGCGGATCCGTGCGGCGGCAGGCGCCGGACGGGAACCATCGTGCGAGGTCGGGGCGACCGTGCCGGTCAAATCGACCGTCACCTGCGACCCGCCATGCTGGAAGCCACGCTTGGCCGCTCCAGCCCATTCGCAAAGGGTGGACACGCACTTACTCCCGGAAAGCCATAGTTTACAGATTGATGGCCGCCAACCCAAGGGGCTTGTGCGGCCGATCCAACAAAAAACGCCCCGCTGGGCGGGGCGTTTCGGTGCGCAACCCTTGTCGCAAGGGCGCCTGGCAGGTTGCGGGATCAGCGCTTCTTGCGCGCTTCCTCTTCCTCTTCCTGCTGCGGGGCCGGCTGGCCCTGCGCCTTCATTTCGGCATTGGCCTGGGCCCGACGCTTGGCCTTGGCATCGGCCTCGGCCTGCGCCTTGTCGGCCTGGTCACCCTGCTGCGGGGCCGGCTGGCCGGCGTTCTGCGCCACCACCAGCGGCACTGCAACGGCGGCAGCGGCCAGGATCGCAATGGTCAGCAACTTCTTCATGAGGTCCTCCTCGCGGTATGGCTTGGACGTTCAGACCCAACGGGGCCGCCGGCGTTCAGATTCCAGCGAGGGCTATTTTACCTCCTCTGCGCCGCCGAGACTGAACCGCAGGCGTGCAAATTCCCGTGCCAGACCCCACACTTGCCCGTCGCTCCAAGCTTTCGAAGACAGATGAACGCCCGCTATAACGCCGCCGATATTGAAGTCCTGTCCGGCCTTGACCCGGTCAAGCGCCGTCCCGGCATGTATACCGACACCGCGCGCCCGAACCACCTGGCGCAGGAAGTGATCGACAACTCGGTGGACGAGGCCCTCGCCGGCCACGCCCGTTCGATCGAGATCACCCTGTACAAGGACGGCAGCGTGGAGGTCAGCGATGACGGCCGCGGCATGCCAGTGGATATTCATCCGGAGGAGAAGATCCCGGGTGTCGAGCTGATCCTCACCCGCCTGCACGCAGGCGGCAAGTTCAGCAACAACAACTACACCTTCTCCGGCGGCCTGCACGGCGTCGGCGTCAGCGTGGTCAATGCGCTGTCGACCCTGGTGGAAGTGCACATCAAGCGCGACGGCGCCGAACACCGCATCACCTTCCGCAACGGCGACCGTGCCACGCCGCTGGAAGTGGTCGGCAGCGTCGGCAAGAAGAACACCGGTACCCGCGTGCGCTTCTGGCCGGACCCGAAGTACTTCGATACGCCGAAGTTCGCGGTGCGCGCGCTCAAGCACCTGCTGCGTGCCAAGGCCGTGCTGTGCCCGGGCCTGACTGTGAAGCTGACCGATGAAGCCACCGGTGAAGTCGATACCTGGTACTACGAAGACGGCCTGCGCGATTACCTGAAGCTGGAGCTGGGCGAGCGCGAATCGCTGCCGGCCGACCTGTTCGTTGGCAACCTGAAGAAGGACACCGAGGTAGTTGACTGGGCCGTGGCCTGGCTGCCGGAAGGCGAGCTGGTGCAGGAAAGCTACGTCAACCTGATTCCCACCGCGCAGCACGGCACCCATGTCAACGGCCTGCGCACCGGCCTGACAGAAGCGCTGCGCGAGTTCTGCGACTTCCGCAACCTGCTGCCGCGTGGCGTCAAGCTGGCCCCGGAAGACGTGTGGGACCGCGTGTCGTTCGTGCTGTCGCTGAAGATGACCGACCCACAGTTCAGCGGCCAGACGAAGGAGCGCCTGTCCTCGCGCCAGGCCGCCGGTTTCGTCGAAGGTGCCGCCCATGATGCGTTCAGCCTGCTGCTGAACCAGAACGTGGAACTGGGCGAGAAGATCGCGCAGATCGCCATCGAGCGTGCCAGCGCGCGCCTGAAGACCGAGAAGCTGGTCGTCCGCAAGAAGATCACCCAGGGCCCGGCCCTGCCCGGCAAGTTGGCAGACTGCATCAGCCAGGACCTGTCGCGCACCGAGCTGTTCCTGGTGGAAGGTGACTCGGCAGGCGGCAGCGCCAAGCAGGCCCGCGACAAGGATTTCCAGGCGATCATGCCGCTGCGTGGCAAGATCCTGAACACCTGGGAAGTCTCGTCCAACAGCGTGCTGGCCTCGGAGGAAGTACACAACCTGGCCATCGCCATCGGCTGCGACCCCGGCAAGGACGACATCAGCGGCCTGCGCTACGGCAAGGTGATCATCCTGGCCGACGCGGACTCCGACGGCCTGCACATCGCAACGCTGCTGACCGCGCTGTTCCTGAAGCACTTCCCGGCACTGGTCGATGCCGGCCATGTGTTCGTGGCGATGCCGCCGCTGTTCCGCATCGATGTGGGCAAGCAGGTGTTCTATGCCCTCGATGAGGAAGAAAAGCGCTCGATGCTGGACAAGATCGAGCGCGAGAAGATCAAGGGCGCCATCAACGTCACCCGCTTCAAGGGCCTGGGCGAGATGAACCCGCCACAGCTGCGCGAGTCGACCATCCACCCGGATACGCGCCGCCTGGTCCAGCTGACCGTGGACGATGGCGAGCAGACCCGCTCGCTGATGGACATGCTGCTGGCCAAGAAGCGCGCGTCCGACCGCAAGGGCTGGCTGGAGTCGAAGGGCGACCTGGCTTCGCTGGAAGTCTGATCCCTCGCGGGGTCGGATCCGTTTCCCGCCGGGAAAGGGGTCCGACCCATCCGCCCCGGGCATGCCGCCCCCATCGGCAAACCCGGCGGCGCCATAATGCGCGTCCATCCGCGTGGACCACCGTATTGGCCAGCCACTCGCTGCTGTTCCCCGACCTGCCGCTGCACAGCGCACGGCTGGTCCTGAGCCCGATCCGCCGTGACGACGCCGCCGCGCTGTTCACGCTGCAGTCCAATCCCGATGTGATGCGCTGGTGGAATCATCCGGCCTGGACGCGACAGGCCGAGGCGCGCGAGCAGATCGACGATGATCTCGCCGCCCATGCCATCGGTACCCAGCTGAAGCTGGCCGTGCGCGAATCACTGGAAGGTCCACTGCTGGGCATCTGCGTGGTGTTTGCAGTGGACCGCACTGCAGCCCGCGCCGAGATCGGCTACCTGCTGGCACCCGATCGCCAGGGCCAGGGCTACATGCACGAGGCCCTGCAGCAGGTACTGGCCTACCTGTTCGGCACCCTCCACCTGCATCGCGTGGAAGCCGAGATCGACCCGCGCAACGCACCCTCCGCGCATGTGCTCGAACGCCTGGGCTTCCGCCGCGAGGGAGTGCTGCGCCAGCGCTGGCGCAT
>NZ_JBHHMJ010000002.1:0-361 GCF_042136455.1 Stenotrophomonas sp. 3diitr2024 | reverse complement strand
CTGGTGGTGCTGCGCGACCCGCGCGACATGCTGCTGGACTGGGTGGCCTATGGTGCCGCCGCGCCGCTGGCAATGACCTCGCTGGCCGAAGCCAGCGAATGGCTGGCGCGCGCGCTGGGGCGCCGGGTGGCCGGCATCGCGCACCGGTTGGCCCGATGAGCGCCGCGCCGCGCACGGTCCTGCTGCTGGCCCTGATGGGGCTGGCCGCGCTGTTCGCGGGCTGGTTCATCAATGACAAGCACTGGCTGGCTGGCGATGGGCGCGCGGCAGTACGGCCTGTTCACTGGTGCGACGGTGCACGAAGTGGCGCAGGTGGTGGCCGCCGGCCGCGCGGTCAGCGAAGCCGCCGCCGATACCGCGG
>NZ_JBHHMJ010000511.1:0-23377 GCF_042136455.1 Stenotrophomonas sp. 3diitr2024 | reverse complement strand
CGGCACTACCGTTTCCAGGCATTGGGGTAGAGCCGGCCGCTGGCCGGCTACCAGCAGGCGTAGCGGTTACTTGCGGCTGTAATGCGCGACCAGGCGGTCGCCGAGCATCTGCAGCAGCTGCACCAGGACCAGCAGCAGGACCACGGTGACCAGGGCCACGTCGGTGTGCGAACGCTGGTAGCCGTCGCGGAACGCCAGATCGCCCAGGCCGCCGGAACCGATGGCGCCGCCCATCGCGGTGAAACCGATCAGCGCGACGGTGGTCACCGTCGCACCGGCGATCAGGCCCGGGCGCGCTTCCGGCAGCAACACGCGGGTAACCAGCTGCCAGGTGGTGGCGCCCATTGCCTGGGTCGCTTCGATCACGCCGCGGTCAACCTCGCGCAACGCGGTCTCGACCAGGCGCGCATAGAACGGTGCGGCACCAATAACCAGCGGCACGATCGCACCACGCACGCCCAGCGACGTCCCCATCAGGAACAGGGTGACCGGAATCAGCACGATCATCAGAATGATGAAAGGCACTGAACGCAGCAGGTTCACCACCAGCGCCAGCACGCCATAGGCGAACGGCCGGCGCTTCATCTGCGGTGCGCCGAACAGGTACAGCAGCACACCCAGCGGCAGGCCGATGGCCAGGGTCAGCGGCAGCGAACCGAGCAGCATCAGCAGGGTGTCGATGGTGGCCTGGCCGATGTCGGCCCACTTGCCCGCATCCAGGTGGCGGAAGAAGCCGCCGGCAGTAGCGATGATCATCGACGCAGTTCCTCAACATGCACGCCGGCGGCCACGAACGCGGCCTGCGCGGCGGACTGGTCACCGCCCACCAGGGCGACCACCAGCTGGCCATACGGGGTGTCCTTGATCCGGTCGATGCGGCCGGACAGGATGTTGTAGTCGACCCCGGTCTGCCGCGCGACACTGCCGAGCAGGGGTTCGTAGGTGTCGCCACCGAGGAAGGTCAGGCGCACGATACGGCCGCCAACGGCATCGAAATCACGGTGCAGCGCCCCCTCGTCCACATGCTCCGACTCACTGACGAAACGGCGGGTGGTCGGATGCTGCGGGTGCAGGAACACCCGGGTGACCGGACCGGTTTCGACCATCTGGCCGGCATCGAGCACCGCAACGCGGTCGCAGACACGGCGGATCACGTCCATCTCGTGGGTGATCAGCACAATGGTCAGGCCGAGCTCGCGATTGATCTTTGACAGCAGCGACAGCACCGAAGCGGTGGTCTGCGGATCGAGCGCACTGGTGGCCTCGTCGCACAGCAGGATCTGTGGACGGGTCGCCAGCGCGCGGGCGATACCGACGCGCTGCTTCTGGCCACCGGACAGCTGCGCCGGATACTTCTGCGCATGCGCTTCCAGGCCCACGGTCTGCAGCAGCTCGGCCACACGCGCGTCGATTTCCGCCTTCGGCGTGCCGGCCAGTTCCAGCGGAAAGGCGACATTGCCCGCCACCGTGCGCGACGACAGCAGATTGAAATGCTGGAAGATCATGCCGATGCGCCGGCGCAGCGCGCGCAGGCCGTCCGCGTCCAGCGCGGTGACATCCTCACCACCAATCAGCAGCCGGCCACCGCTGGGTTCTTCCAGGCGGTTGATCATGCGGATCAGGGTCGACTTGCCGGCGCCGGAATGGCCGATGATGCCGAAAACCTCACCGGCCTCGATGGTCAGGTCCAACGGTTGCAGCGCGCTGATCTCGCGGCCGGCAACGGCATAGGATTTGTGCAGGCGCTGGAACTCGATCACGGGCGTGGCTCACCGGCTGGGTGACGGAAGGGGGCGTGCAGCCTACCAGCGCAGGCGGTCGCGCGCCCGCGCCATGGGCCAGAATGTTATTCCTTTTGGTTCTAACGTACCTGCTCCGGCGCGGGTTCCGGGGTCGGATCCCCGCAGGGGCTCTGACCCCGCTTCCCGGCCAAACCGGTTCAGGGATGATCCAGCGGCTTCGGTGGTTCCTGCCGGTTGACCCGCTCGCGGTGCAGCAGGTAAAGCCCCGAAGCCACGATGATCGCCGCGCCCACCCAGGTATAGCCATCGGGCAGCTGGCCCCAGAAGGCCAGGTCCCAACCGATCACCCAGACCAGCCCGCTGTACTCCAACGGCGCGATCATCGAGGCCTCGCCCAGCTGGAAGGCCCTGGTCAGGGCGATCTGGCCCAGCGCCCCGGCCAGGCCCATGCCACCGATCAGCGGCGCATGTGCCAGCTGCAGTGGCACCCAGCCGGGAAGGGCCAGCAGCCCGGCACCGATGGCCATGATCACCAGGAACCAGACCACCATCGACTGCGAGGTATCGGTGCGGGTCAACAGGCTGACCGTGATCGCGGCTACGGCATAGGCGGTGGCCGCGGCCAGCACCATCAGCCCCGGCACCGAGATGAAGCCATCGACGCCCGGCCGCAGCACCACCAGTACACCGACCAGGCCAATCCCGATGGCGACCCAGCGCCGTGGCCCGACCCGCTCGCCCAGCAGCGGCACCGACAATGCGGCGATCAGCAGCGGGGCAACGAAATAGATGGTGTAGGCAGTGGACAGCGGCAGGTCGCGCAGGGCGAACACGAAGCAGCCGATCATCGCCATGCCCAGCGCACCACGCAGCAGGTGCAGCCCCCAGCGGCGCGGCACCAGCGAACGTGGCCCGGCGCTGGCCAGCACCCAGACCAGCACGAACGGCAACGAGGCCGCGCCGCGCAGGAAGGTTACTTCCAGGGTGGGGTAGCTGGCCGACAGCTGCTTCATGCCAGCATCCATCAGCGAGAAGCAGGCGACCGCAGCGACCATCCAGGCCACCGCGCGAGAGGGGGAGCGTTGCACGTTCATGGCCCATTATCGCCCGGTCGTCGCATTCTGTAGAGCTTGGCCGCTCTTCAAAAAGCAGCCGAGCGTGAGCTCGGTTCTGCAAACGGCGGGCATGGGGCCCTCGCGATAGAATGGCTGCCACTGAATCCTGCGGAGCATCGCCCATGCCTTCCTTCGACGTCGTGTCCGAAGTCGACACCCACGAACTGACCAACGCCATCGACCAGGCCAACCGCGAACTGGCCACCCGCTTCGATTTCAAGGGCGTGGATGCCAAGTTCGAACGCGATGGCGATGTGATCAACCAGTTCGCGCCGACCGAATTCCAGCTCAAGCAGATGAACGACATCCTGCGTGCACGCCTGGCCGCGCGCGGCATCGATGTGCTCAGCCTCGAATTCGGCGACATCGAGACCAACCTGGCCCAGGCCCGGCAGAAGATCACCGTCAAGCAGGGCATCGAGCAGAAGATCGCCAAGAAGATCGCCGCTGCGCTGAAGGAAGCCAAGCTGAAGGTTGAAAGCCAGATCAATGGCGACAAGCTGCGCGTGCAGGGCAAGAAGCGCGACGACCTGCAGGACGCCATCGCCGTGCTCAAGGCCGGCAAGTTCGAGTTGCCGCTGCAGTTCAACAATTTCCGCGATTGATCTGCCTGCCGGGCATGGCCCGGCGCCGGTACCTGCGGTACGACGGCGCGTTGCCAGCGACGCGCCTACAATGTCCGCCCCGCCAGCCGACGTGCCCGCCATGACCGACGCCCAACTGCCCACCGAGGACCCGATCGCCGCCACCCGCCTGTGGCTGGAACGCATCGTCATCGGCCTGAACCTGTGCCCGTTCGCCAAGGCGGTCTACGTGAAGGATCAGGTCCGCATCGTGCTCAGCGATGCGACCACGACGGAAGCCCTGGTTGAGCAGCTGGCCGAGGAACTGGTCCTGCTGCGCGATACGCCGGCCGAGCAGATCGATACCACGCTGATCGTGCATCCGCAGGTGCTGACCGATTTCCTCGACTACAACGACTTCCTCGACAACGCCGACGCGGCGATCGAGGCGCTGGACCTGCAGGGCATCCTGCAGGTGGCCAGCTTCCATCCGGATTACCAGTTCGAGGGCGTGGCTGCCGACGACGCCAGCAACTACACCAACCGCGCGCCCTTCCCCACCCTGCACCTGCTGCGCGAAGACAGCGTGGCGCGCGCGGTGGACGTCTATCCGGATCCGGACGTGATCGTCGAGCGCAACATCCAGACCCTGGACCGCATCGGCGTGGACGGCTGGCATCGCCGCCTGCGTGGCGAAGACCTGTCGTGAGCACGGTACCGCCGATTGCCGCTTGGCCGGCCGCGCCGCTGTCGGGCAAGGTGGTGCTGGTCACCGGCGGTGCCAACGGCATCGGCCGTGGCATCGCGCAGGCCGTGCTCGGCGCCGGTGGCCGCGTGCTGATCGGCGACCTCGACATGGAGGCCGGCGAGGCGTGCCTGGCGGAATGGCAGCGTGGTGAGGATGCCGTGTTCCAGCGCCTGGATATCACCGACGAAGCCAGCGTGCGCGCCTTCATCGCCGTGGCCCTGCAGCGTTTCGGCCGCATCGACGGGCTGGTCAACAACGCGGGGATTGCTAGCCCGCACGGCACGCTGCTGCAGGACATGGACTGGGACGAGTGGCAGCGCCGGCTGTCTTCGCTGCACGGCGCGTTCCTGTGCAGCAAGCATGCGTTGCCGGCACTGACCGCCAGCGCCGCCGGTGCGATCATCAACATCGCCTCGACCCGCGCCTGGCAATCCGAAGCACACAGCGAAGCCTATGCCGCAGCCAAGGGCGGGCTGGTGGCCTTCACCCATGCGCTGGCGATCAGCAGCGGCCCGGCGGTGCGGGTGAACAGCATCAGTCCCGGCTGGATCGGCACCTGCGAGTGGCAGGCACCCTCACGGCGACACGCACCGGAGTATTCGGCCACCGACCATGCGCAACACCCGGTCGGCCGCGTCGGCCAGCCGGAGGACATCGGTGCGTTGGCCGTATACCTGCTGTCATCACTGTCCGGTTTCAGTACCGGCCAGGATTTCATCGTCGACGGCGGCATGACCCGGAAGATGATCTACGCCGAATGACCCGCCACCGGTAGTGCCGGCCGCTGGCCGGCATTCCGGTAGATCCACGCCATGCGTGGATGGCAGTGAAGTGCCAACCAAGGTTGGCACCTACCCGACGCCTTACGCCATGCCCGAGTGGCGAAGCAGCGCATCGATCTGCGGAGCACGGCCGCGGAAGGCCTTGAAGTTGTCCGCCGCCGGGCGGCTGCCACCGCGCGACAGGATCTCATCACGGAAGCGTGCACCGGTTTCAGCCAGTGCCTGCGGCGCTTCCTCGAAAGCGGCATAGGCGTCGGCGCTGAGTACCTCGGCCCACTTGTAGCTGTAGTAACCCGCGGCGTAACCGCCCGCAAAGATGTGGCTGAACTGGTGCGGGAAGCGGTTCCAGGCCGGCGGGTGGTTCACCGCCACTTCCGCGCGCACGCGGTCCAACAGTGCCAGCACGCTGTCCTGCGCTGGTTCGAACTGGCTGTGCAGCAGCATGTCGAACAGGCCGAACTCCAGCTGGCGGACGGTGGCCATGCCGCTGTGGAAGTTGCGCGCGGCCAGCATGCGCTCGTACAGCGCGCGCGGCAGCGGCTCGCCACTGTCCACGTGCGCGGTCATCGCCTGCAGGTGATCCCATTCCCAGCAGAAGTTCTCCATGAACTGGCTGGGCAGCTCCACCGCATCCCATTCCACGCCGTTGATGCCGGCGACGCCCAGTTCGCCGATGCGGGTCAGCAGCTGGTGCAGGCCGTGGCCCATCTCATGGAACAGCGTGGTCACTTCGTTGTGGCTGAAGGTGGCCGGCTTGCCGTTGGCACCGCGGCCGAAGTTGCACACCAGGTAAACCAGCGGCGTCTGCACGCTGCCGTCGGTGCGCACGCGACGGTTGCGGCAATCATCCATCCACGCCCCGCCGCGCTTGCCCTCGCGGGCGTACAGGTCCAGGTAGAACTGGCCAACCAGCGCACCCTGCGCATCGACCAACCGGAAGAAGCGCACATCCTCGTGCCACACCGGCGCGCTGTCCTCCTGCACGCGCAGGCCGTACAGCTGCTCGATCACCGAGAACAGGCCGCCCAGTACCTTCGGCTCGGTGAAATACTGCTTCACCTCCTGCTCGGAATAGCTGTAACGCGCCTGCTTCAGGCGGTCGGCGGCGAAGGCCAGGTCCCAGGCCTGCAGGCTGTCGATGCCGAGCTGTTCGCGCGCGAACTGCTCCAGCTCGGCGCGGTCCCTGGCGGCGAACGGCTTGGCGCGCGCGGCCAGGTCACGCAGGAAACCGAGCACTTCGGCCGGGTCCTGCGCCATCTTGGTCGCCACCGAGTAATGGCCGTACGAATCGAAGCCGAGCAACGCAGCCAGTTCGGCGCGCAGGGCAAGGATGCGGTCGATGTTGCCGCTGTTGTCCAGTGCGTCATCGCCGAATTCGGACGCACGCTGGGCGCTGGCGCGGTACAGGATCTCGCGAAGGTCGCGGTCCTCGCCCCAGGTCTGCACCGGCAGGTAGCACGGCATCTGCAGGGTCAGTTTCCAGCCGGCCTTGCCGTCCTTCTGTGCTGCGGCATGCGCGGCGGCCTTCACGTCTTCCGGCAGGCCCTTCAGCCGCGCTTCGTCTTCGATGATCAGCGACCAGGCATCGGTAGCGTCGAGCACGTTCTGCGAGAACTTCGCCGACAGCGCCGACAGTTCTTCCTTGATCGCAGCAAAACGCTGCTGCGCCTCGGGCGCCAGCTCGGCGCCGCCCAGGCGGAAGTCGCGCAGGGTGTTGTCCAGCACCTTGCGCTGGGCTTCATCGAAATGCGCCGCCTCCGGGCTGGCGGCCAGTGCCTGGTACTGGCGGTAAAGCGCCAGGTTCTGCCCCAGCACACTGGCGAAGCGGGTCACCCGCGGCAGGTTGCTGTTGTAGGCCTCGCGCAGCTCCGGGGTGTTGACCACGCCCTGCAGGTGGCCGACCAGGCCCCAGGCGCGCCACAGGCGCTCGGTGGCATCGTCCAGCGGGGTCACGAAGGTCTGCCAGGTGACCGGCTGCACCTGCTCGGCTGCGCTGACGGCGGCTTCGGCCTCGGCCAGCAGCACATCCAGCGCCGGCGCCACGTGCTCGGGGCGGATCGCCTCGAAGCGCGGCAGGCCGGAAAAATCGAGCAGGGGGTTGGCAACGGTCACGGCAGGTCTCCAGAGTACGGGCCCGGCAGGCGGGCAGCCCGGTAGATATGGCGCTGCCAGGCATCGCTGACAAGGGGGCACGGCATTCACATCGGCCTTACGCGCGCCCCCCGAAGCTCTGGGTGCGGGGGAGTCCGCAGCGGCACGTACCGAACGAGGCCCCACATGGAAGGTCTGGCTGCAGTTGCATCCGCCTCACCGGCGCGGTCGCTGGCACTGTCTGCCAGCGCGGCCGAACTGGCCTGGATCGCCGCGCTGTGCGATGCCGGCGACGACGCCCCGCGCCACCTGCAGCAGTTGCAGGCGGTGCTGCAGCAGGGCGGCACGTTCAATGAAAGCCAGGAGTGGTACCCGTTCGAAGTAGTCGAGCGCGGCGCCAGCCAGCTGCAGCTGGGCCATGAGCGCGAGTTCGTGATTTGCGTGTTGCTGTGGTTGCAGGCATTGGCCCAGGGCCGCGCCAGCATCCTGGATCCCACCCTGCACCTGGATGACCGTGCGATGGACATCGAGGCGTTGCCCGATGCACTGCGCGACGCGGTGCTCGACGCCTTCACCGCGGCGGGATATTGAGACGCCCCGGCGACCGGGTAGAGTCGACTTTCGCGCGCAGCGCGGGATTTTCGCGACCTGAACGTAGAGCAGTCGACTAACAGTCGACTCTACCAATCGACGCACGCCTCTGCGGTGCCCCCTGGCATCGCCGGCATGGCCCGGCGAGAGCGTCGTCCATGCTACAGCGCTTCCAGGCTGCACCACGGCAGCTCGGGCAACCCCTGCCCGGCCACCGCCGCGGCCAGCTGTGCATCGGCGCCGTCGACATCGATGCCCTGGCGCAGGTACCACGCCGGGTCGTAATAGCTCTGCGCGTAGCGTTCGCCGCTGTCGCACAGGATGCTGACGATGCTGCCCTGGTGGCCCGCCTCGCGCATCCATTGCGCGGCCTGCAGCACGCCGATGAAGTTGGTGCCGGTGGAGCCACCGACGCGGCGGCCGAGCTGGCGGCTGACATGGCGCATCGCGGCCAGGCTCAGCGCGTCGGGTACCTTGACCATCGCATCGACGCTGGTCGGGATGAAGCTCGGCTCCACCCGTGGCCGGCCGATGCCCTCCACGCGCGAACCACCACTGCAGGTCAGGTCGCGCCAGTCCTGTCCACCGGCCACAGCGGCCCGGTAGCCGTCGAAGAACACCGACACTTCCGGGTCCGCGCACAGGATGCGGGTATCGTGGCGGCGGTAGCTGACATAGCGGCCCAGGGTGGCGGCGGTACCGCCGGTGCCGGGGCTGCACACGATCCATTCCGGAACCGGGCTGGGCTCTTCGGCCATCTGCTTGAAGATGGACTCGGCGATGTTGTTGTTGGCACGCCAGTCGGTCGCGCGCTCAGCGTAGGTGAACTGGTCCATGAAGTGGCCACCGGTTTCACGGGCCAGCTTTTCCGAATCACAGTTGAGGTCGCAGGCACGTTCGACCAGGTGGCAGCGGCCGCCTTGGAACTCGATCGCGGCGATCTTTTCAGGCGAGGTGGTGGCCGGGATCACTGCAATGAACGGCAGGCCGAGCAGGCGCGCGAAATAGGCTTCGGACACCGCCGTCGAGCCGCTGGACGCTTCGATCACCGGGCGCCCTTCGCGCAGCCAGCCATTGGCCAGCGCATACAGGAACAGCGAGCGCGCCAGCCGGTGCTTGAGGCTGCCGGTGGGATGGCTCGACTCATCCTTCAGGTACACATCGATGCCCTCGAACCCGGGCAGCGCCAGCGGGATCAGGTGGGTATCGGCGGAGCGGTTGAAATCGGCTTCAATCTTGCGGATGGCGGCGGCCACCCATTCACGCTGCGACATGGCGGGCAATCGTTGTCAGGACGGAACGGTGCGATCCGGCCATTGTACGTCGCGGTACCGTCAGGTGCTGGCCGGTAGAATGCCCCCATCCGGCCGGCAACGGCCCTGTCTGAAGGACCTCCCCCATGACCATTCCCGCCCTGCGCGATGTCCCCGGCGTCGCCGCCCAGGCCCCGGCCGAAACCACCGGCTTCGTGTTCAACCACACCATGCTGCGGGTGAAGGACATCACCGCCTCGCTGGACTTCTACACCCGCGTGCTCGGCTACCAGCTGATCGACAAGCGCGACTTCCCGGAGGCCCAGTTCAGCCTGTACTTCCTGGCCTACGTCCCTGCCGGCGTGGTGGTACCGGAAGACGACAGCCAGCGCCGCGTGTGGATGGCCGGCCTGCCGGGCGTGCTGGAACTGACCCATAACCACGGCACCGAAACCCAGGACGGTGCGGTCTATCACGACGGCAACAGCGACCCGCGCGGCTTCGGCCACATCTGCGTGTCGGTGCCGGACATCGAGGCGGCCTGCCAGCGCTTCGAGGACCTCGGGGTAACCTTCCAGAAGCGACTGACCGACGGCCGCATGAAGAACCTGGCCTTCATCAAGGACCCGGACGGCTACTGGGTCGAGATCATCGCCAACGTCTGACCCCGAAAAGGGGACGGAGGGGATTAAGCCGTTTCTGGCACTATTGTGCTGGAAGCGACTTAATCCCCTCCGTCCCCTTTTTCTGTGAGGTTCGTATGGAAACGATGGAACTGCACCGTGGCCGCCTGATCGACCACATCCAGCTGGTGGTGCGTGACCTGCCCGCCAGCCGCCGCTTCTACCAGGCAGTGTTCGATACGGTCGGCATCCCACTGGGCGGCGAAGGGCCAGACTTCTTCTGGGCCGACGAGCTGTTCATTTCCAGTGCCAGCAGCCGTGCCGCCGCCGGCCAGCTGACCGGCCGCCACCATCTCGCCTTCCAGGCCCGCGACAGCGCCACCGTTGATGCCTTCCACACTGCCGCGATCGCCGCCGGCGGTACCGACAATGGCGCGCCAGGCGAACGCCCCTACCACCCGGGCTACTACGGCGCCTTCGTGCTCGACCCCGATGGCAACAACATCGAAGTGGTCTACCACGGTCCGGCCCGCTACAGCGCCGATTCGGTGAAGGTCACGTTCTGATATCACCGATGCCGTGAACGAAGAAGCCGGGCAATGCCCGGCTTCTCTGCTTCCAGCGCTGCGGCCCTCAGTGGGCGGCCATGTAAATGTCCTGCAGCACCGCCTTTTCCAGTTCCAGCTCGCCCAGCAGGTTCTTCACGATATCGCCCAGGCTGAGGATGCCGACCAGGCGAGTGCCTTCAGTGACCATCAGGTGACGGCGCCGCGAGTACGTCATCAACGACATGGCCTGTTTCAGCGTGGCTTCCGGCGCAATGCCCTCCAGACCGGTGGACGGCAGGCTGGAAATCACCCGGCGGCCGGCCTGCGGGCCGTCGTCGGCCAGGGTGCGCACGATGTCCTTCTCGGAAATGATGCCGACCGGGGCATCGTCCTTCATCACCACCAGCGCAGCGATCCTGTTCGCGCTCATCTTGTGGGCGGCGGCACCGATCGTGTCTTCGGCATCGATGGTGATGACAGCTTCTTTCTTGGATTGCAGGAGTTCGCGGACGTTCATTCTTGTTTCCTGGTGCAGGTCACTGAAGTCAAAAAAGTGTGCTCTTCCGATACGCCCCCTCCCCGGGAACAGACCTTTCAGCGCACGTATGGCGCACCCGGCTGCCGCTTGGAATGGCTCGGCAGACGACGTGCTGCAACGCGAACGAGGCGGGTTCAACGACTCAACCCGAACCTCGACCAGATCGATTCTACGACTGCGACCCTCGGTCACTACCGGCATCGATAGGACAGTTCGTCGTGGGAACCAACTGACGATCCAGAGAATGGCACCGCGGCTGAAACCGCCGCTGAATACAGGCGATGCCGCGCATTAAAGAATGATTGCCTGCTGCCGACGACGGACAGAACGCCCGGCGGCTGTCCCACTTCGTACTGCCTCCGGCACAAACGAAAGGGGCCTCGCAGGCCCCTTTCGCATGCAGCATCCCACAGCTCCGGGAATGCCTTACTCCACCGTCACGCTCTTGGCCAGGTTGCGCGGCTTGTCCACGTCGGTGCCGCGTGCCAGCGCGGTGTGGTAGGCCAGCAGCTGCACCGGGATGGTGTGCACGATCGGGCTGAGCACGCCCGCATGGCGCGGCGTGCGGATCACATGTACGCCTTCGGACTCATTGAAGTTGCTGTCCTGGTCGGCGAACACGAACAGCTCGCCACCACGCGCACGCACTTCCTGCATGTTCGACTTCACCTTCTCCAGCAGGCTGTCGTTCGGCGCGATCACCACCACCGGCATGTGCTCGTCCACCAGCGCCAGCGGACCATGCTTCAGCTCACCGGCCGGGTAGGCCTCGGCGTGGATGTAGGAGATTTCCTTGAGCTTGAGCGCGCCTTCCAGCGCGATCGGGTAATGCAGGCCGCGGCCAAGGAACAATGCGCTGCTCTTGCGCGCGAAACGCTCGGCCCAGGCGGCGATCTGTGGCTCCATGTTCAGCGCGTGCTGCACGCTGCCCGGCAGGAAGCGCAGCTGTTCCAGATAGTCCGCTTCCTGCGCCGCGTCGATGCGGCCATGCAGCTTGCCCAGCACCATGGTCAACTGGAACAGTGCGGCCAGCTGGGTGGTGAAGGCCTTGGTCGAGGCCACGCCGATCTCGGCGCCGGCGCGGGTGTAGCAGACCAGTTCGCTGGCGCGCGGAATCGCACTTTCCGGCACGTTGCAGATCGACAGCGTGTGCTTGTGGCCCAGCGATTTGGCGTACTTCAGCGCTTCCATCGTATCCAGCGTTTCGCCGGACTGCGAGATGGTCACGATCAGATGCTTGGGGTTCGCGTAGGCCGCGCGATAGCGGTACTCGCTGGCGATTTCCACGCTGCACGGCAGGCCGGCGATGGCCTCGATCCAGTAGCGCGCGGTCAGGCCCGAGTAGTAGCTGGTGCCGCAGGCGATGATCTGCACGCCTTCGATGCCCGACAGCACCGCTTCGGCGTTCTTGCCGAACAGCCCGGCCGGGAAACCACCGGCATCGATCGCCGCCTCGATGGTGTCGCCCAGCGCGCGCGGCTGCTCGTGGATTTCCTTCTGCATGAAGTGGCGGTACGGGCCCAGCTCCAGCGATGCCAGCGACACGTCGGACAGGTGCACATCGCGCTCGACCGGCTGGTCGTGCTCGTCGAAGATGCGCACGCCATCACGCCGGATCTCGGCGGTGTCGCCCTCTTCCAGGAAGATCACCTTGCGCGTGGCCGAGATCACGGCCGAGACGTCGGAGGCGACGAAGTTCTCGCCCTCGCCCAGGCCGACCAGCAGCGGGCAGCCCATGCGCGCGCAGACGAAGCGCTCCGGCTCGGCGCGGCTGACCACGGCCAGCGCGTAGGCACCGGTCAGCTCCTTCACCGTGTGCTGCAGCGCCACCAGCAGGTCGTCGCCGCCCTTCAGATGATGGTGGATCAGGTGCGCGATGACCTCGGTGTCGGTCTGCGATTCAAACGTGTAGCCCAGCGCGCGCAGCTTCTCGCGCTGCTCTTCGTGGTTCTCGATGATGCCGTTGTGCACCAGCGCCACACCGTGGCTGATGTGCGGATGTGCATTGGCCTCGGTGACACCGCCGTGGGTGGCCCAGCGGGTGTGGCCGATGCCCAGCACCGCATTGAAGCCCTCGGCCTCGGCCGCCGTGGCCATTTCCGACACTCGACCGGTACGACGGACGCGACGGACTTCGGGGCGCTCGGCGTGGTCGATCACTGCGATGCCCGAGGAGTCGTAACCACGGTACTCGAGCCGCTTCAGGCCTTCGATCAGTACCGGCACCACATCGCGATCAGCGATTGCACCCACGATTCCACACATGTCACGCGATTCCTTGGAGACGATCGGCGCATTCTAGCCCGCCTGCCTGGCTTCCCCCTCCTGTCCGCTTAATGAAAGTGTCCGGAAAGGTGTCCGCGGACACCCGGACACTCCCCCGAAATCCCCAACCCCTTGACCTGAAAGGAAATAAGGTTGGCACGCTACGTGCTTGGTATTGGCTACCACCGTCAGGCACGCACCCGATGATCCGCGACACTTCCGCACAGGACCAGATCGTTTCCTCCGCCCCGGCCGGCACCACCCGCGCCAGCTGGCATCGCTACCGCTGGCCGGCGCTGGGCGCCATTGCGCTGCTCGCCGGCATCGGCTGGGCGGTCCATGCCTGGTCCAATGCCAGCCGCTCCTTCGACAGCAGCCGCGTGCGCATCGCCGAGGTGAAGCGGGGCGACCTGGTCCGTGACATCGCCGCCGACGGCCGCGTGATCGCCGCCAACAGCCCGATCCTGTACGCGATCTCGGCCGGTACCGTGGACCTGAAGGTCGTCGCCGGTGACGTGGTCAAGAAGGGCCAGGAGCTGGCGATCATCGACAGCCCGGAACTGCGCAGCAAGCTGGCCCAGGAACAGGCAACGCTGGCCGGCCTGGAAGCCGAGGCCAGCCGCGCCGCGCTGGACGCGACCCTGGCCCGTGCCAAGTCACGCAAGGAAACCGACCAGGCCACCATCGAACGCCAGGCCGCCGACCGCGACCTGCAGCGCTACCAGCGCGGCTACGACGGCGGTGCGGTGCCGCAGATCGACCTGGCCAAGGCGAAGGACTCACTGAAGAAGGCCGACATCACCCTGGCCAACGCCACCACCGACGCGCGCCTGCAGAGCCAGGGCGCCGACCTGGATGCCCGCAACAAGCGCCTGCTGGCCGACCGCCAGAAGGCCGTGGTGGCCGAAGTGCAGCGCCAGGTCGATGCACTGACCCTGCGCGCCCCGTTCGATGGCCAGGTCGGCCAGGTCCAGGCGGTGCAGTCCACCAACCTAGCCGCCAACGCGCCGGTGCTGGGCGTGGTCGACCTGTCCAAGTTCGAGGTCGAGATCAAGGTGCCGGAGAGCTTCGCCCGCGACCTGGCGATCGGCATGCCGGCCCAGCTGACCGGCGGCAACGGCCAGCCGTTCCCGGGCGAGATCAGCGCGGTATCACCGGAAGTCGTCAACGGCGAGGTCAACGCCCGCGTGCGCTTCGCCAGCGCGCAGCCGGAAGGCCTGCGCCAGAGCCAGCGGATGTCGGTGCGCGTGCTGCTCGATACCCGCAAGAACGTGCTGAAGGTCGAGCGCGGCCCGTTCGTCGAACAGGGCAACGGCATGGCCTACGTGATGGATGGCCGCACCGCCGTGCGCCGCCCGGTGGAACTGGGCGTCAGCAGCCTGGGCGAAGTGGAAATCAAGTCGGGTGTGCAGCCGGGCGACCGCATCGTGGTCTCCGGCAGCGACCTGTTCAAGGACGCCGAACGCGTCTCCGTCAACTGATACCTGAATCCTGGAGAGAGGACACCCCATGTACATGCTCGAAATGCGTTCGGTCGCCAAGGTCTTCCGCACCGAACAGGTGGAAACCCACGCGTTGCGCTCCCTGGAACTGCAGGTCAAGGAAGGCGAGTTCGTCGCCGTCACCGGCCCGTCCGGTTCCGGCAAGACCACCTTCCTCAACATCGCCGGCCTGCTGGAAACCTTCACCAGCGGCACCTACATGCTCGACGGCCAGGACGTGAGCACGCTGGGCGATGATGCGCGCAGCCGCCTGCGCAACCAGAAGATCGGCTTCATCTTCCAGGGCTTCAACCTGATCCCCGACCTCAACCTGTTCGACAACGTCGACGTGCCGCTGCGCTATCGGAAGATGAGCGCCAACGAACGCCGCGAACGCATCGAGAAGGCGCTGACCCAGGTCGGCCTGGGCTCGCGCATGAAGCACTACCCGAATGAGCTGTCCGGCGGTCAGCAGCAGCGTGCGGCGATCGCGCGTGCACTGGCCGGCAGCCCGCGCCTGCTGCTGGCCGACGAACCGACCGGCAACCTGGATACGCAGATGGCGCGTGGCGTGATGGAACTGCTGGAGGAGATCAATGCCGCCGGCACCACCATCGTAATGGTCACCCACGACCCGGAACTGGCCGCGCGTGCGCAGCGCAACGTGCACATCGTCGACGGCCAGGTCACCGACCTGGTGCGCGAGCCGGTGCTGGCCACGCCGCGCCACATCGTCGCCGTCAACGAGTGAGGGCATTCCCATGTTCGCCTACTACGCCCGATTGGCGGTACGCAGTTTCCGCCGCAACAAGGTCCTGACTGCGCTGATGGTGGTGGCCATCGCCCTCGGCATCGGTGCCTCGATGACCACCCTGACCGTGTTCCACGTGCTGTCCGGCGACCCGATCCCCGGCAAGAGTGACCGGCTGTTCTATGTGCAGCTCGATGCCGCGACCGGCGCCTATGTCGCGGGCGAGGAGCCGGAAACACAGTTGACCCGCTTCGACGGTGAAGCCCTGCTGCGCGAAGCCAAGGGCGAGCGCCAGGCGCTGATGAGCGGCGGCGGCGGCACCATCGAACCGGACAACAGCACCCTCAAGCCCTTCAGCATCGACACCCGCTGGACCTCGGCCGATTTCTTCCCGATGTTCGAGGTGCCCATGCAGTACGGCCGCCCGTGGACGCGCGAGGACGACGAAGGCCGCGCACGCGTGGTGGTCATCTCCAAGGCGCTCAACGACAAGCTTTACCAGGGCGCCAACAGCGTAGGCCGCGACCTGCGCATGGAAGGCCAGAGCTACCGCATCGTCGGCGTGATGAAGGAGTGGAGCCCGGAGCCGCACTTCTACGACCTGACCACCGGCAGCTACGGCAAGAACGAGGACCTGCTGCTGCCGATTTCCACGTCCTTCGACCTGAAACTGGGCAGCAACGGCAACATGAACTGCTTCGGCGAAAATCCCGACGGCAACAGCTACTCGCTCAATGCGCCGTGCGCGTGGCTGCAGTACTGGGTGGAGATGGACCCGGCCAAGGCCGCCGACTACCGCCGCTACCTGGAGAACTATTCGAGCCAGCAGCGCCAGGCCGGCCGCTTCAAGCACCCGCCGAACGTGCGCCTGCGCACCGTGATGGAATGGCTGGACTTCAACGGCGCGGTGCCCAGCGATGTGCGCCTGCAGCTGTGGCTGGCACTGGGTTTCCTGGGGGTCTGCCTGGTCAACACGGTGGGCCTGCTGCTGGCCAAGTTCCTGCGCCGCAGTGGTGAGATCGGCGTGCGCCGCGCACTCGGTGCCAGCCGTGGCCAGATCTTCCTGCAGTGCCTGGTGGAAGCCGGCGCGGTCGGCGTCGTCGGGGGCGTGCTGGGCATCGGCCTGGCCCTGCTGGGCCTGTTCGCGGTGCGCCAGCAACCGGTGGAGTACGCAAAGCTGGCCCACCTGGACGGCAACATGCTGCTGCTTGCGCTGGGCTTGACCCTGTTCGCCAGCCTTGCCGCCGGTTTCCTGCCTGCCTGGCGCGCCATGCAGGTCACTCCGGCCATCCAGCTCAAGTCGCAGTAAGCACCCGAACGAGGACTCCCATGGACATCCGCCCCATCCTCAGCACGCTGCGCCGGCACAAGACTGCCGCTGCCCTGATCGTGCTGGAAGTCGCACTGACCTGCGCCATCGTCTGCAACGCGCTGTTCCTGGTCAGCCAGCGCGTGGAGAAGATCAGCATGCCCAGCGGCATCGCCGAGAACGAACTGGTGATGCTCCGCGTCAGCGGCATCGGCAAGCAGACCGATGCCATGGCCCGCACCCGTGAGGACCTGGCGTCATTGCGTGCGCTTCCCGGCGTCAGCAACGTCACCATCATCAACCAGGTGCCTTTCCGCAACGGCTCGTCCAGCAGCAGCATCTCGCGGGAGATCGACCAGGAACGGCCGACCACCAACGCCTCGATGTACACCCTGTCCGAGAACGGGCTGGCCACGATGGGCATCAACCTGATCGCCGGCCGCGATTTCCTGCCCGGCGAGTACCAGAACTTCGAAGACGCCAGCAAGGGGGGCGCCAAGGAAAACGCCATCCCGGTCATCCTCACCCAGGCCACCGCCGCCAAGATGGAACCCAACGGCAGCGCGCTGGGCAAGACCTACTACATGGGCAAGCAGCCGCTGCATGTGGTCGGCATCGTCGACACGCTGAGCACGCCCAACGGCTGGAATGACAACTGGACGAACTCCATGCTGCTGCCCATGCGGCGCACCTTCGACGAGGGTGGCACCTATGTGCTGCGCACTTCGCCGGAACGCCGCCAGGAGGTGCTTGACGCGGGGGCTGCTGTACTGGAGCGCAATGACCCCAACCGGCTGATGCGCGACAAGCTGACCTATGAAGACCAGCGCAAGGACTTCTTCAAGAACGACCGCGCGATGGTTGGCCTGCTGATCACCGTCAGCGTCTCGCTGCTGGTGGTCACGGCACTGGGCATCATAGGCCTGGCCAGCTTCTGGGTGCAGCAGCGCAGCAAGCAGATCGGCATTCGCCGTGCGCTGGGCGCCACCCGCGGCCAGATCCTGCGCTACTTCCAGACCGAGAACTTCCTGCTGGCCTCGCTGGGGATCGTGCTGGGCATGCTGGCAGCCTACGCGATCAACCTGGCACTGATGAACCTCTACGAGCTGCCACGCATGCCCCTGTACTACCTGCCGCTGGGCGCGCTTCTGCTGTGGGTGCTGGGCCAGATCGCGGTGTTCGGGCCGGCCCGGCGCGCGGCAGCGGTCCCGCCCGCAGTCGCCACGCGGGGCGCGTGAGGTGCGTGCCTGCCGAATGCTGTTGATGGCACTGCTGCCACTGCCGGCGCTGGCCGGCGGTGGCAGCTCGCAGACGCTGGAATGGCGCCAGGATGATGCCCGCCTGGCGCTCCGTTCGACCGAGGGCCAGGTACGGGTGGAAGCCGTGCGTCCGGAAGCCCGCTTCGGCGTGCGCAGCGGCGACCGCATCCTGCGCTTGGACGATACGGCCGTGCGGCGGATCGAGCATCTTGCCGATGCACTGCGGCATTCCAGTGCCCCGACTGCGTACCTGTTGCTGCGCCGCGACAAACGCGAGCTCACCGTCCCGGTGGACGCCACTTCGTGGCGGCTGGCGCTGGCCGCTCCGCCACCGCCGGCACCACCGCCTCCACCAGCGCGGCGCTGAAACCAGCCCGCCCTCGTCGCCACGGCTTTGGCTATGCTTGATGGGTGGCGCCGGGCTCTCCCGGCGTATGGATACGAACACGGCTCCATCGGCGCCGCCCATCCCTTTCTGCAGAACTGCTTGATGCCTTCGATCCTGATCATCGACGACAACGCCAGCGTGGGCACCGCGCTGGACGTGCTGTTCTCCCTGCATGACATCGACACCCTGCAGGCGCAGAGCCCGGCCGAAGGACTGGCCCTGCTCGAGTCGCAGCCGGTCGACCTGGTGATCCAGGACATGAATTTCAGCGAGGACACCACCTCTGGCGAAGAAGGCGAAGACCTGTTCGCACAGATCCGCGCACGCCACCCGGACCTGCCGGTGATCCTGCTCACCGCCTGGACCCACCTGAGCAGTGCGGTGGACCTGGTCAAGGCCGGTGCCGCCGACTACCTGGCCAAGCCCTGGGACGACCGCAAGCTGCTGACCACGGTCAACAACCTGCTCGAGCTGTCCGAGGCGCGGCGCGAGCTGGACCGCCGCCGCAGCCGTGAGCTGCGCCAGCGCAATGCGCTGGAAGAAAAGTACGAGCTGTGTGGTGCGGTCTTCGCCGATCCGGCCAGCGAGCGCGTCATTGCCCTGGCCTGCCAGGTCGCGCGCTCCGACCTGCCGGTGCTGATCACCGGTCCCAATGGTGCCGGCAAGGAGAAGATCGCGCAGATCATCCAGGCCAACTCGCTGGTGGCCAAGGGCCCGTTCATCACGGTCAACTGCGGCGCCCTGCCCTCGGAACTGATCGAGGCCGAACTGTTCGGTGCCGAAGCCGGCGCATATACCGGCGCCAACAAGGCACGCGAGGGCAAGTTCGAAGCCGCCGACGGCGGAACGCTGTTCCTGGATGAGATCGGCAACCTGTCGCTGGGCGGCCAGATGAAGCTCCTGCGTGTGCTGGAAACAGGGCGCTTCGAGCGTCTTGGCTCCAATCGCGAGCGCCAGGTCAAAGTCCGTGTGGTCAGCGCGACCAATGCCGACCTGCCGGCGATGATCCGCGACGGCACCTTCCGCGAAGACCTGTACTACCGCCTCAATACGGTGGAATTGGTACTGCCACCATTGGCCGAGCGCCCGGGCGACATCGTGCCCCTGGCCGAGCGCTTCCTGACCGCCGGCAAGCCACTTTCCAGCGCCGCCACCGCGGCCTTGCAACGGCACCCCTGGCCCGGCAACGTGCGCGAACTGCGCAACGTGATCCAGCGGGCCGAGCTGCTGGCGACCGGCAACCGCATCGAAGTGGCCGACCTGAACCTGCCGCGTGCCGCACCTGCACCGCGACCGGCAGCCAGTGCCGGCAATGATCCTGACCGTGCGCGCATCGAGGATGTGCTGGCGCGCAACCACGGCGTCATCGCCCAGGCCGCCGCCGAACTCGGCCTGAGCCGCCAGGCACTGTACCGGCGCATGGACCGGCACGGCATCCCACGCGAATGAAACGGCGCTCGTTCACCTTCCGCCTGTTCCTGCGCCTGCTGCCGGTGCTGGCGCTGGCCGCCGCGTTGCCGTGGTTGCTGGCCTACTGGATGGACCATGGATGGGTGGTGACCACGGTGTCGGCGCTGATCCTGCTGTCGCTGATGTGGTGGACCCTGCGCCGTGCAACCGCGCCGGTACGTTCATTGATGCGCGCCTTGGCCGGCACCACCAGCAGCTACCGCGACGGTGAGTACAACTTCGGTGTGTACTGGCCAGGCAACGACGAACTGGGTGACCTGGTGCAGGCGCACCGCGAACTGGGCGACGTGCTGCGCGAGCAGCGGCAAGGCCTGGTGCAGCGCGAACTGCTGCTGGACACCATGGTACAGAACACCCCGGTGGCGATGCTGCTGATTGCTTCCGGCGGCGATGGCATCGCCCGCGTGGTGTTCTCCAACCTGGCCGCGCGCAAGCTGCTGCATGGCGGCTGGAAGCTGGAAGGCCAGCGCCTGGAAGAGGTGCTGGAACAGGTGCCGGTGGAGCTGCGCGATGCCATCGCCCGTGGCGGCGACAGCCTGTTCGCGGTGCATGCGGAAGGCGAAGACGGCGATGAGGACGACGAACAGGTCTATCACCTCTCACGCCGATCTTTCCAGCTCAACGGCCGCCCGCACGACCTGCTGCTGGTACGCCTGCTCACCGCCGAACTGCGCCGCCAGGAAGTGCAGACGTGGAAGAAGGTGATCCGGGTGATCAGCCACGAGCTCAACAACTCGCTGGCGCCGATCGCCTCGCTGGCCCATTCCGGCGGCGTGCTGGTACAGCGCGAGCGCTTCGATCGGCTGCCGGAGATCTTCACCACCATCGAAGACCGCGCGCGCCACCTGGAAGGCTTCATCCGTGGCTATGCGCGCTTCGCCAAGCTGCCGCAACCGCAACTGCAGACCGTGCACTGGGCGCCCTTCCTGTCCAGCCTGCGCCAGCAGATTCCGTTCAGCATGGAACGTGAACCGGACGAGGAACTGAGCAGCCGGATCGACATCGCGCAGTTCGGGCAGGCGCTGTTGAACCTGCTGAAGAACGCGCATGAAGCCTGTGCCGAAGCCGATCCGCCCAATGATGACGTGCAGGTGCAGCTGACGCGGTTGCCGCAATGGCTGCGCCTGGATGTGCTGGACCGTGGCAAGGGCATGAACGAGCAGGTGCTGCAGAACGCGCTGATGCCGTTCTATTCGACCAAGCGCAACGGTACCGGGTTGGGACTGGCACTGACCCGCGAGATCGTGGAGGCGCACGGTGGGCGGGTGTCGCTGCAGAACCGCGGTGATGGCGGGCTGTGCGTGTCGATCCTGTTGCCGGTGGGGTGAGTTGCCGACTTGGCTCGGTCTGTCAGTAGAGCCACGCCATGCGTGGATTTGCCGACCAGGGTCGGCACCTACCAGACCTGCCGCATCGCCACCCGCAGATGCATTGGAAATCCCAGCGCGGCCTCTTCGGCCATCACCGCGCGCAGGCCCTCGCTCCACTGCGCCTCGGGCACTACCTCGAACCCTTCGCTGGCGTAGAAGGCTGCATTCCACGGCACATCGCTCAAGGTGGTCAGCACCGCTGCAGCAAAGCCGGTGGCCCTGGCCTGCGCCAAGGCATGCCGCAGCAATGCACGGCCATGGCCACGACGCGCGTGCGCTGGATCCACATCCATCTGCAGGACATGGAACTCGCCTGCCAGGTCGCCGGCCAGCAGGTAGCCGGCAACACCGCCGGCGGCGCCATCCACCACCCACAGCTGCCCACGCTCAAGGCCTTCCTGCAGCGTCGGCAGGTCCAGGCCGTGGCTGGCAAACACCGGATAGGCCTCGTGACCCCTCAGCAGTTCGCCGGCACGTTGTTCGATCGCCGGCAGCACACCCAGCTCATCGGTGCGCGGAACCCGTGGCTCAGGACTTCTTGACCGGGCGCTTCCAGCCATCGATGGTTTCCTGTCGTGCACGTGCCAGCGTCAGCTTGCCGTCCGGCGCGGTGCGGGTGATGACCGACCCGGCAGCGATGGTCGCGCCCTCGCCGATGGTGATCGGTGCCACCAGCGAGCTGTTGGAGCCGATGAAGGCGTTGTCGCCGATGGTGGTGGTCGACTTGTTCACGCCATCGTAGTTGCAGGTGATGGTGCCGGCACCGATGTTCACCCTGCTGCCGATCACCGCGTCACCCAGGTAGGTGAGATGGTTGGCCTTGCTGCCGACGCCGAGGGTGACCTTCTTGGTTTCGACGAAGTTGCCGACGTGTACGCCATCGGCCAGCACGGTACCCGGCCGCAAGCGTGCGAACGGGCCGATCTGCGCGGCACCTTCGGTCACCACGCCTTCCAGGTCGCAATGCGCGCGCACTTCGGTGCCGGGCCCCAGGTTGACGTCCTTCAGCCGGTTGAACGGGCCTACGGTAACGCCGTCACCGAGCACGACGTTGCCTTCAAGAACAACGTCGACATCGATCAGTACATCGCTGCCCACGGTGACGGTGCCACGGATATCCAGTCGTGCCGGGTCACGCACGCGCGCGCCCTGAGCGCACAGTGCACGCACCGCACGCCGCTGCCAGGCGCGCTCCAGCTGCGACAGCTGCCATGGATCATTCGCCCCCTCGGCCTCCTGTGCATCGGCGACCAGGGCCATCTCGGCCGGGGTGTACTCATGCGCGGCGAACGCGAACACATCGGTAAGGTAGTACTCGCCCTGCGCATTGCTGTTGGACAGCTGCGACAACCAGCGGCGCAGCGCGGTCGACTCTGCGGCGATGATGCCGGTGTTGATCGTGCGCACGCGCAGCTGGTCGTCGGTGGCGTCCTTCTGCTCGACGATGGAGCCCACCTTGCCCTCTGCATCGCGCAGCACCCGGCCGTAACCGGTCGGGTCATCGACATCGGCCACCAGCACTGCCAGCCGCCCCGGCTGCGCCAGCAGGTCGCGCAGGGTCTGCGCGCGGATCAGCGGCACATCGCCATACAGCACCAGCACCTGCGCGGCATCGGGCACCTGCGGCATTGCCTGCGCCACTGCGTGGCCGGTACCGAGCTGCTGGACCTGTTCGGCCCACTGCAGGTCGGGCTGGCCGGCGAAGTACTGACGCACCGCCTCGCCACCATGGCCGTAAACCACGTGGATGGCCGCCGGCTGCAGCTCGCGGGCCGTATCGATCACGTGCGCCAGCATCGGCTGGCCGGCGATCGGCTGCAGCACCTTCGGCAGCACCGACTTCATGCGCTTGCCGGCGCCGGCGGCGAGGATGATGACGTGCAGGGCTTGGGTCATGGGAGCAGCAGTCCGTAGTTCGTTGCCGGTGATTCTAGAGCGTGGGCCGTTAACATGGGCATCCCTCCTCCTTCACCACGCCGATGAGCCTGCTCCGCCAGGGAAGCACCTACCTCGTGATCGGGCTCGTGCAGCTGCTGGTCGATTGGCTGGTGTTCGTGGTCGCCACCGCGCTGGGCATGCCGGTCGCGCCGGCCAACATCGCCGGTCGCCTGGCCGGCATGCTGCTGGGCTTCTGGCTCAACGGCCGCTACACCTTTGCCGAGGCCGGCACCCGCAAGCTGGGATGGAAGCGCTTTGCACGTTTCTTCGGGCTGTGGCTGCTGCTGACGGCGACGAGCACGCTGCTGGTCAGCCTGGTCGACCAGGCGCTGGGCCTGCAATTCACGTGGCTGGCCAAGCCGCTGGTGGAAGGCGGGCTGGCATGCGTGTCGTTCCTGTTGATGCGCTACGTAGTGTATCGCTGAGACGAGGCGGGAATCGGGATGCCGGATTGGGGGCGGGAACCGGAACGGTAGAGTCGACTGTCAGTCGACTGCTCTTCCGTGAGGTCGCGAAAATCCCGAGCTGCGCGCGGTAGTCGACTGACAGTCG
>NZ_JBHHMJ010000835.1:0-5676 GCF_042136455.1 Stenotrophomonas sp. 3diitr2024 | reverse complement strand
CTGGCCGGCCCCCCCCTCAATCCCGAGGTTGCCGGCCAGCGGCCGGCACTACCCGCTGCACTTGCGCTAAGCTCGCCCTGTCATCGACCTGCAACACGCGGTGCGCGCCGGGGAATGCGCGCGCCGCCCAGGGGTGGCACACAGGGGGGCGTGCCCGTGAGGGTGCGCCGGCATGGCGCATCAAGGGAGGGGGATGCAATGGCATTGCTGCACGCCAAGACGGCTGCTGGCCGTCAGGAAATCGAAGACCGTGGCCGGCGCCTGCCGGCGGCACTGCGTTCAATCCTGTTGATGGTCGATGGCCATCGCGATGACACCGAACTGCGCGGCTTGTTCGATGGCCTGCGCGCACCTCCGGATGCACTGGAGCAGCTGGCCGCACAGGGACTGATCGAGGTGATCGGCGGGAGCGTAGAGGCCGCTCCGGCGCGTGGCATCAGCACCGGCCGCGAACAGGACCCGGCGCTGTACCAGCAGTTGTACGACGCGATGAGCGAGGCGGTGCGGCGCCATCTGGGGCTGAAGGGCTACTTCATGCAGTTGAAGATCGAACGCTGCACCGATGCGCTGGCGTTGGAACGCCTTTGCCCGGAACTGCTGGCGGCGGTGGGCAAGGCGCGCAGCCCGGCGCTGGCCCAGCGCTGGTGGCAGGAAACCCAGTCCGCCGTAGTAAACGCTGGCAAAGAGGTCGTGCAGGCCTGAGCCACCGCGTAAAGTGATCGGTTCACTTCCCCACAAGGAGTTCCGCGTGCAGGACGACCACGATGACACCGACACCCCCGGCTGGGACGCGATCAATGCGGCGCTTTCGCCGCTGTATGCCGGGCAGGAGCCGCGACACTACGGCACCGCGCTTCCCTACACGCTCGGCGGCCAGGATCCGCTGGATGGCATCAGCGTGTACTGGGCGGATGCGCCGGTTCCGCATTGGCACTACATCACCTACGGTTTCTCCGAGCTGTATGCCAAGGAGAGCAGTGATGCTGCCGCCAGCGGCTATGGTTTCGAGCTGACGTTCCGTCTCGCTGCCGAAGCCGCTGAGAACGCCGACAGCACGCCGCCGGTGTGGCCGATGAACCTGCTGCAGAACCTGGCGCGCTATGTGTTCGGCAGCGGCAACGTGTTCGAGGATGGCCACCATCTGAATGCCAACGGCCCGATCGCACTGGAGACCGACACGCGGTTGTGCCACCTGGCCTTCATTGCCGACCCGCAGTTGCCGGCACGCGACACCGCCAATGGCCACCTGCAGTTCCTGCAGCTGGTTGGATTGACCGATGAGGAAATGGAGGCGGTCAAGCGCTGGTCTACGCGCGGCGTGCTGCAGGCGCTGCAGCCGGCAATGCCGCTGTGGGTCAGCGACCTGCACCGCGGCAACCTGCTGGAGGACCCTGCGCTGGCGGCAGAGGTGCGGGCCGGCAGCGAGCGCGAAGGCTCCAGCACCGGCATGTTGTTCATCGAGACACTGGACTGGCGCCAGGAGGCGGGCATGATCACGCTGGTGCTTGGCGCCGGCCAGGTGGCGAGCGTGTGCGAACTGCTGCCGCTGCGCCTGCGCCACGGCAGATCGCTGGAACTGGTCAGCCGCGAGCGGCAGTGGGAGTTCATCGCGGACGGGGGCGGTGAAGTGGCGGACGTATCCGCCGACAGCGCGCGCTGGTCACTGGACGAGGCGGGCCTGCAGGCCCTGGCAGGGGTGCACGCCGAGCGCGGGGTCTACCCGCTGGCAGGAAGGTTGCGTATCGAGGTGGTGCCGACCTACCTGCGCGATGCCAAGGGGGAAGTGATCCGCCAAATCGGCTGATCGCACCAATGAAATCGAGGGGGGCGGAGCCGCCTGGTAGCCGATGGGGTCAGATCCGTTCGCCACGCGAACGGCTCTGACCCCTGACCAAGGTCAGGCCAGGCCTTCGGCCTTCAGCGCGGCCTGCACGCCGGCATCAGCGTCCATGCGTGCCTTGTAGGCGGCCAGGTTGTCCAGGCCGGACAGATCAACCTTGGTACCGGCGGCCCAGCGCAGGGTGATGTAGAAGTACGGGTCGGCGAAGCTGCGGAAGCCGGCCAGCCAGGGCTTGTCGGCCAGCTGCCTGTCAGCGGTCTCGAACAGGCCACGCAGGCGCTTGTGCGCGGCGGCGCGGATCGCGTCGTACTGGCTCTCGTCGGCGATGAACTTGCCCGGCGCGAACAGCGGCGAGAAGGCCGGGTGCACGTCGGAATTGACGAAGGCCAGCCAGCGGGTGGCTTCGGCGCGCTGGCGCGGGCTGCCATCACCGCCGAGGCCGGCCTGCGGGAAGCTGTCGGCGATGTAGCCCATGATCGCGGCGTTCTGCAGCAGCACGAAGTCGCCGTCGACCAGTGCGGGAACGGCACCGGCCGGATTGATCTTCAGGAATTCCGGACCCTTCAGGGTGTCCTTGTTCAGCAGTTCAACCTCGAACGGCTGGCCGGTCCACTGCAGGGCGATGTGGTCGGCGGTGGAACAGGCACCGGGCTTGCTGTACAGCTTCATGGGAACTCCAGGTGATGCGGGCGGGAAACGCCCACTATCCCAGAGCCCGGCGGCGGCCGGCAACGCTGCCGCCAGCACGGATCGTTACGATTGCCGCGGCTTGAGGTTCTGCACCTTGTAGAAGGTGTGATCGCCGATGGTCGCCACCTGGTAGGCGTTGCGCCAGTTCGGGCTGGCGATGGACAGCGCGGCGAAGTGGCTGGCACCGGGCACGATCTCGCGGCGTTCGCCGGCCGGCAGCGCCCAGTTGCGCTCGGCGTCGAAAGCCACGTTCATCGCTTCGCTCCACGCCGCGTCATTGCCCAGCTGGGTGCCGGGGGAGACGATGGTCGGTGCGAACTGCTTGCGCGCGGTGACCACCTGGCACATCGAGTCGCCCCACAGGCCACTGTCGAGACGGCGCAGGGCGACCTCGGCAACAGCCTGCTGACCGCGCAGGGTCTGGTCGCGGGCTTCCAGGTAGACGGTGGTGCTCAAACACAGTGAATCAGCGGCCGGCTGAGGCAACAACTGCGACAGCCAGAGAATCCAGGCCAGTTTCATATAACTCCTTGCTCCGTATGGGCCGCACCCTCCGGTTCCGGCCGCGGGGCGACAGGAGGTGGGGGACGACTTGGCGTCATGGGGAGGCGGCCATCGGGGCCGCCCCGTGGGCAGCCCCAAAAGAAACGATCAGTACCGATCGTGGGGACTGCGCCGGCTCACCGGAAACTGGCTGGTGAGCGGAAAGATGGCGCAAGGTAGGGGGGCATAGCCGAACGCATCGTGAACCGCTCGGCTTGACATTCAGGTTCAACCGGGGTGACGGAAATCACATTCCGTCCCCCATTCAGGCGCTCATCAGAGCGCGGCGGCGACCCGGCTGCCCTGGTCGATGGCGCGTTTCGCATCGAGTTCGGCGGCCACGTCGGCACCGCCGATCAGCTGCGCGTTGATGCCGGCCGCCTGCAGTTCGGCCTGCAGCGTGCGGTTCGGTTCCTGCCCGGCGCAGATCACCACATGGTCGACCGGCAGCAGCTGTTCGCTGCCGTCCACGCGGATGCGCAGGCCCTCGTCGTCCACCCCTAGGTACTCGACGCCACCGAGCATGCGCACGCCCTTGGCCTTCAGCGTGGCGCGATGGATCCAGCCGGTGGTCTTGCCCAGCCGCGCGCCCGGCTTGCCCGGGCTGCGCTGCAGCAGCCACAAGCGTCGCGGTGACGGCTCGACCTCGGGCCGACCCATCGAGCCGCGTGCCTCGAAGCTGGGGTCCACGCCCCATTCGGCCATCCAGCGCTGCGGATCCAGCGAGGGGGATTCACCGGCGTGGCTGAGGAATTCGCCGACATCGAAGCCGATGCCGCCGGCGCCGATGATCGCCGCATTGGCGCCCACTTCGACCCGCCCCAGCAGCACGTCCAGGTAGCTCACCACCTTGGCGTGATCGGCACCGGGGAAATCGACCTTGCGCGGGGTGATGCCGGTGGCCAGCACCACCTCGTCGAAGCCAGCCAGTTGGGAAGCGTCGACGCGGGTGCCCAGGCGCAGCTGTACGCCGGTCTCCTGCAGCGCGTGGCGGAAGTAGCGCAGGGTCTCGTGGAACTCTTCCTTGCCGGGGATGCGCTTGGCCACGTTGAACTGGCCGCCGATCTCATCATTGGCATCGAACAGGGTGACCTGGTGGCCACGCTGGGCAGCGACAGTGGCGCAGGCCAGGCCGGCGGGGCCGGCGCCGACCACCGCAACCGTCTTCGGCGTAGCAGTGGGACGATAGACCAGCTCGGTCTCGTGGGCGGCGCGCGGATTGACCAGGCAGCTGGCCAGCTTGTTCTCGAACACGTGGTCCAGGCAGGCCTGGTTGCAGGCGATGCAGGTGTTGATCGCCTCCGCGCGGCCGGCACGGGCCTTGTTCGGCCACTGCGGGTCGGCCAGCAGCGGGCGTGCCAGCGACACCATGTCGGCGCCGCCACCGGCCAGGATGCGTTCGGCAACGTCGGGCATGTTGATGCGGTTGGTCGCCACCAGCGGTACCTTCACATGCGGCTTGAGCTTGGCGGTGACGCCGGCAAAGGCCGCGCGCGGCACCGAGGTGGCGATGGTCGGAATGCGCGCTTCGTGCCAGCCGATGCCGGAATTGATGATCGTTGCGCCAGCCGCCTCGATCGCCTGCGCCTGTTGAACGATCTCGTCCCAGTCGCTGCCGTCGTCGACCAGATCCACCAGTGACAGGCGGTAGATGATGATGAAGTCCGGGCCACAGGCCTCGCGGATGCGGCGCACGATCTCGACCGCGAAGCGCATGCGCTGGCGCGCGTCGCCGCCCCAGGCATCGGCGCGCTTGTTGGTGCGCGGGGCGATGAACTCGTTGATGAGGTAGCCCTCCGAGCCCATCACTTCCACGCCGTCGTAGCCGGCCTCGCGGGCCAGCTTCGCGCTGCGAGCGTAGTCGGCGATATGGCGCTCTACGCCGCTGGCCGACAATGCGCGCGGGGTGAACGGGTTGATCGGTGCTTTCAGCTTCGACGGTGCCACCGACAACGGGTGGTAGGCATAGCGGCCGGCATGCAGCAACTGCAGGCAGATCTTCGCGCCGTGCTGGTGCGCGGCGGCGGTGAGCTGGCGGTGCGGCCGCACTTCCCAGGGCCAGGACAGCTTGCCACCGAATGGCTTCAGCCAACCGACCACATTGGGCGCGAAGCCGCCGGTGACGATCAGGCCGACGCCGCCCTCGGCGCGCTCGGCGAAGTAGGCCGCCAGCCGTGGGAAGTCGCGGGCGCGATCTTCCAGGCCGGTGTGCATCGAACCCATCAGGACGCGGTTGCGCAGCTGGGTGAAGCCCAGATCCAGCGGGGCGAACAGGTGGGGATAGGCGCTTTCGTTGGCTGGCGACATGGTCGATACGCTTGCGTACGGAAGCGCGAAGCGTGCCGCGAAACGGCGGCCGGGGCAAGGGCCGCTTCTTTGGGAGGGCTGGCCGCTGTCTGACGGTTTGGTAGTGCCGGCCGCTGGCCGGGTGCGCTCGGCACATGCGTGCTGTCGCTCCCGCGTTTCGCTGCGCGAATCGCGGGCCCCACTCACCGGCCTCCAACCCCCCCGCGCCTGCGGCGCTGCCCCCGAACTCCGGGGGCGGTAGTGCCGGCCGCTGGCCGGCATTCCGGTCAACTCAGGGCGATTGCGGTTGCCGGCCA
>NZ_JBHHMJ010000828.1:0-312 GCF_042136455.1 Stenotrophomonas sp. 3diitr2024 | reverse complement strand
CTTGCTCAGGGAAGACAATCACCCCCGCGCCAATTCGCCCACCAGTTCCGGAAGTCCGTTGCTGGCCGCCTGCACATTGGCCAGCACTTCGGCCATCGTAATCTCCTCGCCATCACCGGTGCGGCCGAACGGAATGGCCGGGTTCCACGGGATGCAGCCGCCGGCGCCGGGGCCGTAGGCCGGGTTGGTGCCCGCAGCCAGGCCCATTCCTGCGAAGCGTCCGGGACGATCGGCAGGTTGAAGCGCAGGAAGCCATAGCCACCGATCTTCAGGGCGATGGCGGCCAGGATCACCGAACCGGCGGTCGGCGCT
>NZ_JBHHMJ010000826.1:0-742 GCF_042136455.1 Stenotrophomonas sp. 3diitr2024 | reverse complement strand
AGGATCAAACTCTCCAATAAAGTTAGTTTGTCTAGCATCTAAAATAAAAATTGACGTTTCACGTTGTTTGTTTCGTTCAGTTTTCAAAGAACTAATGGTGGAGCCTAGCGGGATCGAACCGCTGACCTCCTGCGTGCAAGGCAGGCGCTCTCCCAGCTGAGCTAAGGCCCCAAACAAGTATCGGGAAGACAGGATTTGAACCTGCGACCCCCTGGTCCCAAACCAGGTGCTCTACCAAGCTGAGCCACTTCCCGAAAGAAAACGCGCCCGAGAGGAGTCGAACCCCTAACCTCTTGATCCGTAGTCAAACGCTCTATCCAATTGAGCTACGGGCGCATATGGTGCCGAGGGCGGGGGTCGAACCCGCACGGTGGTCACCCACCGCAGGATTTTAAGTCCTGTGCGTCTGCCTGTTCCGCCACCCCGGCATGTCATATTGAAAATTGGAGCGGAAGACGGGATTCGAACCCGCGACCCCAACCTTGGCAAGGTTGTATTCTACCACTGAACTACTTCCGCAAGACATGTATGAGTTATTTTATTAAAAGTGCGGGTGAAGGGAGTCGAACCCCCACGCCAAAGGCGCTAGATCCTAAGTCTAGTGCGTCTGCCAATTCCGCCACACCCGCATATTAATTAAAATGGTGAGCCATGAAGGACTCGAACCTTCGACCCTCTGATTAAAAGTCAGATGCTCTACCAACTGAGCTAATGGCTCTTACAATAAAAACTGGTGCCGACT
>NZ_JBHHMJ010000824.1:0-3006 GCF_042136455.1 Stenotrophomonas sp. 3diitr2024 | reverse complement strand
GGCGCCGCCGCCCGAGCGTGGGCTCGGGCGCTACACGGTGTCACGCGCCACGACGCTTGTAGAGCCGAGCCCATGCTCGGCTGCGTCCGCCAGGGATGCGTGCAGATGAAACCATTTTTGCATCGCAGCACGCTGCCCGTTCTGGTTTAGGCTTGGGGTCTGGATCCGTTGACCGAGGCCTGTGCGTCGCCGATGAACGAGTACCGCAGCAGCATCGAGTTTGCTTCCCCCGATCTTCCGCTTCGCGATGACGTGCGCCGACTCGGCGCACTGGTCGGTGACCTGCTGGTCGAGCAGGTATCGGCGGCCTTCCTCGACGAGGTCGAGGACGTGCGCACCCGCGCCATCGCCCGTCGCGAGAACCAGGCGCCGCTGTCGGAGCTGGCCGAAGGGCTGGCCGGGCGCACGCCGCAGCAGGCCGAGACCATGGTGCGGGCGTTCAGCACCTACTTCCAGGTGGTCAACATCGCCGAGCGCGTGCATCGCATCCGCCGCCGCCGTGACTACCAGCGTGCCGGTACCGCAGGGGCGCAGCCCGACGGCCTGCAGGATGCGCTGCAGCACCTGAAGGCGCAGGGCGTGGGCCTGGACGAGCTGGCGCAGTGGCTGCCGCGCATCGACATCGAACCGGTGTTTACCGCGCACCCGACCGAAGCGGTGCGCCGCGCGCTGCTGGAGAAAGAGCAGCTGATGGTGGCCAGCCTGGTCGACAACCTCGACGGCCAGCGCACGCCGGGGGAAGCGGCCGCCGATGCTGCGCGCTTCCGCATGGCGCTGACCGCGTCGTGGCAGACCACCGATTCCTCGCCGGTGCGGCCCACCGTCGATGACGAGCGCGAGCACGTCGGCTTCTATCTGGTGCAGGTGCTGTACCGCGTGATTCCCGTGCTGTACGAATCGCTGCAGCAGGCGCTGCGCGATACCTATGGTGAAGAGCTGCCACTGCCGCGCCTGCTGCGCTTCGGTACGTGGGTGGGCGGGGACATGGACGGCAACCCGAACGTGGATGCCCACACCATCCGCACTACGCTGGATGCGCAGCGGCAGGCGGTACTGGCGCGCTATCAGAAGGAACTGCTGCAGCTGGCCAGCCTGCTCAGCCAGTCCACCGAGCGGGTGGGCGTGAGCGATGCGCTGCAGGCGCGCGTGGCGCACTACCAGCAGCTGCTGCCGCAGGTACAGTCGCGCCCGCGCCATGCCGACATGCCCTACCGCCTGCTCAACGATCGCATGCGCGCGCGCCTGCAGGCCACGCTGGAAGACGGCGAGGGCGCTTACGCCGGCCCGGATGAACTGATCGACGACCTGCAGCTGATCCTCGACAGTTTGCGCGCCAATCGCGGCGAACACGCTGGCGGCTTCGCCGTGCAGCGGCTGTTGTGGCGGGTGAAGACGTTCGGCTTCCATCTGGCGCGGTTGGACGTGCGTCAGGAATCGAGCGTGCATGCGCGCGCGCTGGCGGCGGTGCTGGGCGGCGACCCGGCGTGGGAGGGCCTGGATGCCTTGGGCCGCGCGCGCCTGCTGGCACCGCATGCTAGTGGCGAGGTGCCGTTGCCGAAAGGCGACGACGAAGGCAACCGGCGGCTGGACGCCGTGTTCGCTGCATTGGCCGATGCCCGTGCGCGGCATGGCGGCGATGCACTGGGCAGTTACATCATTTCGATGGCGCACGACCGCAGCGACGTGCTGGCGGTGCTGGCGCTGGCGCGGCGTGGTGGCCTGGTCGATGCCGATGGCGGCGTGCCGCTCGATATCACGCCGCTGTTTGAAACTGTGGACGACCTAAAGCGCGGCACCGCCACGCTGCGCGACCTGCTGGAGGATCCGGTGTACCGCGCGCACCTGCGTGCACGCGATGATGTTCAGATGGTGATGCTGGGCTATTCGGACAGCAGCAAGGATGGTGGCATTGCTGCTTCGCGTTGGGGCCTTCAGCGCGCGCAGGTGGAACTGCTGGAGGTGGCGGCCGAGGCCGGCATCCGCCTGACCTTCTTCCATGGCCGGGGCGGCTCGATCAGCCGTGGTGGTGGCAAGACCACCCACGCCGTGGATGCGTCGCCACGCGGCAGCATCGATGGCCGCCTGCGGGTGACCGAGCAGGGCGAGGTGATCCATCGCAAGTACGGCATCCGCGCGCTGGCCCTGCGCTCGCTGGAGCAGGCTACCGGTGCAGTGCTGCGCGCCAGCCTGCGCCCGCGTGCCGCCGAACCGCGCGAGGATGCGTGGCGGCCGGTGATGGAGGCGGTGGCTGCGGCCAGCAGCGAGGTGTATCGCGGGTTCGTTGGCCAGGCCGGTTTCATGGATTATTTCCGTACCGCCACGCCGATCGACGTGATCGAGCGGATGACGCTGGGCTCGCGGCCGTCGCGCCGGCTCGGCCAGGACGCAGCGCTGGGCAACCTGCGTGCGATTCCCTGGGTGTTCGCCTGGAGCCAGGCGCGTGCGGTGATTCCCGGCTGGTACGGCGTGGGCAGTGGCCTGCAGGCCGCGGTCGATGCCGGCCACGAACAGACCCTGCGCGATATGGCGCGGGACTGGCCGTTCTTCCGTACCTTCCTGGATGACATCGCGATGGTGCTGTCCAAGGGCGATATCACCATCGCCGAGCAGTTCTCGCTGTTGTCGGGTGAACTGCACGGGCGCTTCTTCCCGCAGGTGCAGCGCGAACTGGAGCTCACCCGGCGCTGGCTGCTGGCGTTGATGGACCAGAAGACGCTGCTGGACCACGACGCGCGGCTGGCGCTGTCGATCCGCCTGCGCAATCCCTACGTCGATCCGATCAGCGTGCTGCAGGTGGAACTGCTGCAGCGCTGGCGGGCCAGCGGGCGCGAGGATGACGATCTGCTGCGCGCGCTGGTGGCGTGTGTGAACGGCGTTTCGCAGGGTGTGCAGAACACCGGTTGATCCGCATCCACCGGGCATGGCCCGGCGAATTCGAAAGGGTAGTGCCGGCCGCTGGCCGGCAACCTCATGATGTTTGGCAGCACGCGCGAGGTTGCCGGCCAG
>NZ_JBHHMJ010000817.1:0-269 GCF_042136455.1 Stenotrophomonas sp. 3diitr2024 | reverse complement strand
CCGTGGGCCGGGGTGTTCCCCGCCCCGGCCCCGGTGCCATCGGTCGAGATGCCGCCGCGTGCCCTGCGGCGGCTGCTCGGCCATTTCCCGACCGGCGTGGCCATCGTCTGCGCGCGCGATGCACAGGGCAAGCCGGTCGGTGCCGGCGGTGCGCCGCTGGGTGCGGTGGCCGCGATCATGATCGGCGCGGTGGTGTGCTGCGCCGCCGCGGTCGGCGGTGACAACCTGCAGGACCTCAAGGCCGGTTACATCGTCGGTGCCACCCCGTG
>NZ_JBHHMJ010000813.1:0-9262 GCF_042136455.1 Stenotrophomonas sp. 3diitr2024 | reverse complement strand
TGGGCGTTACTTTTCTTTTCGCGCGAAAAGAAAAGTAACCAAAAGAAACGCGCCGCCGGCCGCGAGCCGGTGCTGTGCACCGGTCCCCTGTGCTCCTCGGCCCGTCGAGGGGCGGTGCGGAGAGCAGCCGAGCATGGCTCGGCTCTACAGGATCGCAAGCACCTCTTCGCCCTCGCCGGACCTGCGGTGCTCGGCTCGCTTGAAGGCGGATCCAACAGCCGCGCGCTGATCCCTTATAGAGACTTCGAGCGAAGCGACCGGCTTCTGTCTTTACCTTCTTGTTCCATCTCGTGGTGGGCGCGCGCGGAATCCGCCCGGACAGCTCCATGAATTTCGCCCTGCGGCCGTCACGAGGGGCTCAGCCGTTGGCCGGTCTCCAGCACCAGTGCCAGGGTTCGTAGACGATGCCGTGCGGGTTGTCGCGCGGGTAGCTCAACCGGAAGCCGTGCCCAGCGGCATGGGCCTGCAGCCAGGCGAACGCGTCGGTGGCTTCAAATGATTCCTCGGCCGGGGCATCGCCCGGCGTACCGATGTCCAGCGCGTGGCCGCTGTGGTGTTCACTGAACCCCGGCGCGGCATTCACCTTCAGGATCTCCGTCACGCTCAGCCCGCGTGCCAGCTTCCGTTCGAAGATGCCCAACTGGTAGGCATGGCTGCGGAAGCCGGAGATTGCATCCAGTGCGATGCCATCCTGCGCGGCGTGCAGGCGCATCCGTCGCCAGCCCTGCGCGGCGCCACGGCGCAGCCACAACGGGCGGCCGAAGCGGTCGCGGCCAGCGAAGTGAAGCAGGCACGGTTCGGGTTCCAGCGGCAGGCCACTGTCGTCGGCATAGCGCTGGGCATCCAGGCCGAGCTGCTGCAGGCGCTGCTGCAGCCCGGCGAGGGGCAGCCACTGCGCTTCCAGATTTGCACCGAACGGCCGGGCCGCAGCTGCATCCAGCAAGGCCAGTGCTTCCTCGGCCCCGGGCTCGCGCGCCAGGCGCGGCACCATGGCGTGCACGCCGTGTTCCACCACCGCCGCCAGGTAACGGCCATCGCACTTGCGCCGCAGCACCCAGTTCGCTCGTGACAGCAGGCGCGCGTCGAGATTGCTGCGCGCACGCAGCAGGCCGGCCGGCCACAACTCGATGGCTTCGGTATTGATCAGCAGGGGCAGGCGTCGTTGCATCGCCGCAGCTTACTGCCGCGGGCCCGGCACGGCCACCTTGCGCAGTGCTTCCAGCAGCGCCTGTGGCCGATCGAGACTGAGCAGCAGGGTGCTGCCATCGCGGACCGGCAGGGCGAGGACGCTCGCGCGGTTGGTGACCAGCGCGAAACCCTTGCCACCGCCCTGCAGGCGAAAGTGACCGGAATAGAAGCCCGGCATCGCGTAGCCGTTGGTCTTGAAGCGGATGCCATAGCGGGGGTCACGCTGCAGGTCGACCACCTCGGCCTGGTCCAGCCGCAACTGCGCCACCGGAACGCGGCGGCGGTACATCGTCGAACGCACGTCTAGCATGCCATCGGCCAGTTCCACCCGGCGGCGGAAGAATGCTGCGCCCAGCCCGATGCCTAGCGCTGCAATGACCAGCAGGCTCCAGGCGGCGCTGCCGCCCATCCGGAACCAGGGTGGCGACAGCGTTACTTCGATCCAGGGCGCCGTCGCCGGCGCCTTGTACAACTGCGCATACAGGCAGGCCACGAAGGCGGCGAGCAGGGGCAGCACGATCCACAGCACGCGCAACGGCGAGCTCTCGGCCACCTCGTACTGTTTCGGATCGCTGGCGCCCATGGCTCAGGCCTCCTTCTTGAACACCAGCATCGCCGGGCGCATCGGTGCGGGGATGATGATGTTGACCAGTTCCCAGCCCAGTTGGCCCTGGCGGCTCAGCTCGCTCTGGATGTCCTCGGCCTTGAGCAGGCCCATCATGGACGTCTTGACCTCGATCGTCTGGTAGCTCCAACGCTTGCTCATTCCTTGTCCTCCGAAGATGGCGTGGGTTTCGGCAGGCGTCCTGCCTTGCGCAGGGCGTCGCGCAGCACGTATTCGATCTGTGCGTTGAGGCTGCGCAGCTCGTCGTCAGCCCAGCGTTGCGCCGCGGCCAGGACCTCGGCGTTGATGCGCAGCGGATAGGCTTTCTTCTCACTCATGCAAGCTCCTGGCGGGGCGGTGGGGCGCCCCGTTGCGAGGGTGGTTCAGTACAGCGAACCGGCGTTGACGATCGGCTGGGTGCCGCGGTCCGAGCACAGCACGGTCAGCAGGTTGCTGACCATGTGCGCCTTGCGTTCCTCATCCAGCTGCACCACGCCGTTCTTCTGCAGTTCGGCCAGGGCCATTTCAACCATGCCGACCGCACCGGCCACGATGCGCGTGCGTGCAGCGATCACTGCGTTGGCCTGCTGCCGCTGCAGCATCGCCTGGGCGATTTCGGCGGCGTAGGCGAGGTGGCTGATGCGTGCGTCGATCACCTGCACGCCAGCGTCGGCCAGGCGTTCGGCCAGCTCGTTCTTCAGGTGCTGGGAGATCTCGCTGGCATGGCTGCGCAGCGCCAGCTGTCCCTCCTCGTGCTGGTCGTAGGGATAGCTGGTGGCCATCGCGCGCAACGCCGATTCGGACTGGATGTGCACGAAGCTCTCGTAGTCGTCCACGTTGTAGACGGCCTCGGAGGCATCGACCACCTGCCAGACGATGACCGCAGCAATCTCGATCGGGCTGCCGTCCAGCTCGTTGACCTTCAGCTTGCCGCTCTCGAAGTTGCGCACGCGCTGGCTGACCCGGCGCTTGGCATAGAAGGGGTTGTTCCAGCGCAGGCCGTTGTCCTTGACGGTGCCGACGTACTTGCCGAACAGGCTCAGCACCGCCGCCTGGTTGGGCTGGATGGTGTACAGGCCGGCCAGGATGAACACGCCCAGGACCCCCAGCAGCGCACCCAGCAGCATAAGCAGCAGGTTGGGCGAGCCGGTGCTGGCCTTGGCGGCCACGCCCAGTACGAACAGGGCAGCGCCGGCGAGGGCGACGAGCAGGGCACCGGCCAGGGTGCCCAGGCCGTTGAGGGAGGCAAGCGACTTCTCTTTCATGGCGGTACGTCCTTGAGGGTTCGAATTGAAGATATCAAAGTGATATCACTTTTCGACTACCGTTCGTCGGATGCCATGACCAGGGTGCGCGGCCAGCTAGAATGCCCACCCGCCTTCACGTCGCTGCTGGAACCGCCATGGCCAAGCTTGGAACTCCGTTGTCTCCCTCCGCCACCCGCGTGCTGCTGCTGGGCTCGGGCGAACTCGGCAAGGAGGTGGCCATCGAGCTGCAGCGGCTGGGCGTGGAAGTGATCGCCGCTGACCGCTACGCCGATGCCCCGGCCATGCAGGTCGCCCACCGCTCGCACGTGATCGACATGCTCGATGCGATGGCGCTGCGCGCCCTGATCGCCCAGGAGCAGCCACATCTGGTGGTGCCGGAGATCGAGGCCATCCATACCGAGACCCTGGTCCAGCTGGAGCAGGAGCAGGGCCTGCGGGTGATCCCGACCGCACGCGCCGCGCGCCTGACCATGGACCGCGAGGGCATCCGCCGCCTCGCCGCCGAAACCCTGGGCCTGCCGACCTCGCCCTACCGCTTCGTCGATACCGAGGCCGAATACCGCGCTGCCGTGGCTGCCATCGGCCTGCCGTGCGTGGTCAAGCCGGTGATGTCGTCCTCGGGCAAGGGCCAGAGCACCCTGCGCAGCGAAGCGGACGTCGCTCCGGCCTGGGAGTACGCACAGACCGGTGGCCGTGCCGGTGCCGGCCGCTGCATCGTCGAAGGCTTCATCGATTTCGACTACGAGATCACCCTGTTGACCGTGCGCCATGCCGGCGGCACCTCATTCTGTGCGCCGATCGGCCACCTGCAGAAGGATGGCGATTACCGCGAAAGCTGGCAGCCGCAGCCGATGTCGAGCGCGGCACTGGCGCGTGCCGAAGAGATTTCGCGTGCGATCACCGACGACCTTGGCGGCTGGGGCCTGTTCGGCGTCGAGCTGTTCGTGAAGGGCGACGAGGTGTGGTTCAGCGAAGTGTCGCCGCGCCCGCACGATACCGGCCTGGTGACCCTGGTTTCGCAGGAACTGAGCGAGTTCGCGCTGCACGCGCGCGCGATCCTCGGCCTGCCGGTTCCGGTGATCCGCCAGAGTGGCCCGTCGGCGTCGTGCGCGCTGTTGGCACACGGCGAGGGTGTGCCGTACTTCAACAATGTCGCTGCCGCGCTGCAGGTACCGGATACCGCCGTGCGCCTGTTCGGCAAGCCGAGCGTGCATGGCCACCGCCGCGTCGGTGTGACCCTGGCGCGCGCGGAAACCATCGACGAAGCACGCGCCATCGCGCGTGATGCCGCCGACGCCATCGGCGTCGAACTGCGCCCGTAAAAGAGGAGCGACGACCAACGGTCGTCGCCCACCGAAACCTCGGGGGTACCGACCGTTGGTCGGTACAGATTTCTGTGCGGTAGCGCCAGGCTGCACCCGACGGCTTGCCATGAACTGTGTGAGTCTTCTGTAGAGCCGAGCCCACGCTCGGCTGCTTTTCCATGTGACGCTTTCAGCCCGACAATGGATTCACATCTTCAGTCATGCGCGACGGCCTACTGGGGCTATTGAGCGCCAGATGCTGCCGTTAGAGGGTTTGCTGCAAAGACGTAGAGCGCTAGGCCGCAATTGCGAGCTGAAAGCGACATCTGGTTGAGCGTCAAAATCCTGCGTGTTTTATCTTCTGACGGATGAATGCCAAAGACACCTCAGGAGAAGGCTTGGACGAGCGGCTTACATCAGCGCTACCTGCCTTGTATAACCGAATTGGCCAATCACTGATTGACGCCGTGCCTACCGACCAATGCGGGATCTGGCTGAACTTCGAGATCATCAAGAATGCCTGGTCGGGTTGGGCGTTCTACCGCAAGCCGTCAGGCTCATACGGCTATCTAGAAATTCCAGATGATGCGGAAGCAGCGCTTCTGGAGATGCATCAGCTCTTTGCGCAATGGCACCATGCACTCTGGACGAGTTTGACGTTTCATCTGGATCCAGAGAGCAAGATGGAAATCGAGTTCGGATATGAGCAGCTTTCCGAGGATGAGTTCATCGATTCCCTGGGTCGGGAGCAGGCTTGGCAGGACCGCTATCTCGGGGCTGACGCTCAAATTGACTGGCAGAGCTACTAAGCTTGGTTGGTTGCAGTAGCCGAGCATGGGCTCGGCTCTACAACATCTTCAGCAACCGGTGGCGCCGGGCGATGCCCGGCGGCTGCGCCGGTTACGGCTTCACGTCCACCCACACCAGGTGGTGGTCGCTGCCGTCGGCGATCTTCGCTTCCGGGCTTTCATTGGCCGGCCAGAAGATGCCGCTGCCCACGTACTCGAAACCGGTCGAGGGAAGCACGTAGTCCAGGCGCATGGTGCCGGACTTCGGGCCGAAATCGCCGGTGGCGTGGAACGGTGCGCCCTTGCGTTCGATGCCCTTGGCCGCATAGACCAGGCTGGTCTGCTCGCCGCCGACGCTGCGCGGGGTGGGGTAGCGCAGCACGCGCGCGTTCTCGATCAGCTCGACGATCGCCTCGTGGCGGCCATCGCCATCGACCGGGTCGTTGTTCAGATCGCCGAGGATCACGAAGCGCGCGTCCTCCGCCAAGCCGCCGCACTGGCCCTTGTCGTCGCACAGCCAGGGCTTCTCACCCTTGGACAGGTATTCCTGCCACAGGCGCAGTTCGTCGTGGTTGCGTGCCGCGTTGCGCTTTTCCGGGCCGTCGAACACCGGCGGCGTCGGATGCGAGACCAGCGCGTGGACCACGCCGCCCGGGGTCTTCACCGGCACGTCCCAATGCGACTTCGAGGACAGGCGCAGCTGCGACCACACGTGGTCGTTGTAGAAGCTCTGGCCGGTACGCGGATCGACCGGGCGGATGGCGCCGGGCATCGCGCTCCACTTCAACAGCTGGAAGCTGCGCACCTTGGTTTCATCGATCGGGTAGCGCGACAGCACCAGCATGCCGTACTGGCCCGGGTGCAGGCCGTAGCCCCACGCGTCATTGCCACGGCTGCGGCCTTCGCCGCCGACCACGCCGTTGTTGTCCAGATCCAGGCCGCTGGGCACACCGGTGTTGACCGGCGCCAGGTAGCGGTAGGCAAAGTGCAGCGGCTTGCCGCCGCCGGGCTGGGCGACTTCCAGGTAGCGCTTCTGGAACAGGTCGGCGGCGCGATGGGCATCGTCGAAATCGAATTCGTTCAGCAGTACCAGGTCCGGGCGCACCTGCTGCAGCACGGCGGCGATCTTGCGTGCGTGCTCGCTGTCGCCCTCCAGTTCCTTGATCAGGCCACCGGCATCATCGGAGTACAGCGAAGTGTTGTAGGTGGCCAGGCGCAGCGCAGTGGACGGCTTCTCAGTCATCGCGGGGGACGTGGCAAAGGCGGGGGCGGTGGCGCCGCAGAGCAGGGCCAGGGCGAGGATCAGGGGTTTGGCGTTCATCCCCCTATTCTGCACCCGGCCCGGTGTCAGCGGTTTGTCAGCGCCCGTCCAGTTCGTTGTCGAAATCGTGCCAGCGGCGGCCGTCGTAGGCCTCAAGGGGATGGAAGCGGCGCTTGTAGTCCATCTTCTGGTGCCCGCGGATCCAGTAGCCCAGGTACACGTGCGGCAACCCCTCGCGGCGCGCCCACTCGATCTGTTGGAGGATCGCGAAGGTACCCAGCCCGCGCGCGGCGTGGTCCGGGTCGAAGAACGTGTAGACCGCCGACAGGCCATGCTCGGTGACGTCGGTCACCGCCACCCCCAGCAATTGGCTGGGCTGGCCGTCGTGGCCGGGCAGGCGCATCTCCATGAAGCGGGTGTGCGACCAGCTGCCGATCAGGAACTGCTCGAACTCGTGCGGGCCATGGTCGTCCATGCCGCCATTGGCGTGGCGGTGGGTGAGGTAGCGGTGATACAGCGCGAACAGGTCGTCACGGGCAGTAGCGGCGGTGATCCGCACCTCCAGGTCGTCATTGCGGGCGGCACAGCGGCGCTGGCTGCGGTCCGGGGCGAAGCGGGCCACCGGGATGCGCACCGCCACGCAGGCCTGGCAGTGCGCGCAGTGCGGCCGGTAGACCAGATCACCGCTGCGGCGGAAGCCCCAGCTCAGTGCCAGCGGGTACAGGCCACCCAGCCGGCGATCGTGCGGATCCAGCACCAGGTCGCGCGCCACCCGGTCGGACCAGTACCCGCAGGGGTGCTCGCCGGTCTGGAAAAGCCGCAGTTCGTCGTCTCTATCGCCGTGTAGTGCCATGGGCACAGCATAGCCCCAGCCCGTCGCAGTGGCGGCGACTGTCCGCCGGATGAATGGATCTGGCAGCAGCGTCAACCGATGTCGCGCCCGGGCGTTGTTGTCACTCGAGGGTGAAGTGATCACCCCGACGCAATTCCCATTCCCAGGAGTGACCCCATGATCCGTACCCCCCTGCTGCTGGCCCTGCTGCTCGGCACTTCCGCCTCCGGCATCGCGCTGGCGGCTGACACCCCGGCCACGTCGGCGCAGCGCCCGGCCAAGCTGGACACCAATGGCGACGGCGTGATCGACCGCAGCGAGGCGGCTGCCAACCCGCGCCTGGCCGCGAAGTTCGACGAGCTGGACAGGAACAAGGACGGCAAGCTCTCGCGTGATGAGATGCCGCGCTGGCAGCATGGCCGTCGTGGCCACGGCGGTGAGCGCTGGGCCAGGCTGGACGTCAACAAGGACGGCCGCATCAGCCGCGACGAGGCCAAGGCCGACCCGCGCCTGGCCGCGCGCTTCGACCAGCTCGACCTCAACAAGGACGGTTACCTGGACAAGGCTGACCGCGAGCTGCGCATGAAGCAGCATCGTGATGCCTGGTTTGCTGCCGCCGACACCAACAAGGATGGCCAGCTGAGCAAGGCCGAGTTCGACGCGGCCAAGGGCCCGATGCACGGTGGCCCGCGCCAAGGCGGTCCGCGCGACGGCGGTGCACCGAAGTCGCAGCGCTGATTCATCGCGCGCTGACCGACCACGACGCCGGCGTACTGCCGGCGTCGTGCGTTGAGGCCCTAGCGGCCGCTGGAATGGGCCACGGCATACAGCACGACGCCCAGCACCACGATGTTCATGGCGATGATCCCGGTACGCCCATACAGCGATTCATACACCCAGTTGGTGCCGGTGCGCCCACGCCGCGACGAATCGCGCGCGATCAGCGGCGCCATGATCTGCTGCAGCGGTCCCAGGCACTGGTAGTTCACCAGACCCATGCCGAGCACCAGCACCAGCAGATGCACCCACGTCGGGGTCTGCAGCAGTACCACCGCCAGCACTGCCAGGCAGCAGGCCATGGCTGTCCAGGTGTTCATGCGCACAAAGCGCCAGACCCGCGCGCGTTCGGCATCGGTCTTGGCATAGGACAGCAGGAATCGACCGCCCAGGTAGCTGCCGATCACGCCGCCGGCAACGCCACCAGCGAACGCGCCCCAAGTGCTGGCCGGAATCATGTGCAGGTAGCCCAGGGTGGCGGTGACCGAGCCCATGGCTGTACCCCCGGCCACGCTGGCCCCGCCCAGGCCCAGCTTGCTGCTGCCCACGCCGACGCCGGCGCTCAGCAGGATCGCGGCACTGGCGGTGCCGGGTGCGGCCACCAGCACCATCGACACCACGGCGGTGGCGAAGGCGGCGCTCGGCGCGCTGCTGCGCGCGAACTCACCGAAGCGCTGCAGCAGGCCGTCGCGCACCAGCGCGCGGGCGCGCGACAGGCGCTTGCGCACGGCGGCGTCGCTGAGCCCGAGCAGGTCGGCCACCTGCTGCGAGCGCTGGCCTTCGCGGTAGTACAGCAACAGGACTTCGCGGCTGTCGGCGGGCAGGGTGGAGATGATGTCCTCGGCGGCGATTTCTTCCTCCACCCGTTGCAGGCGATCGGCTGCGCCCGGGGACGGATCGGCGGCCATCCCCATCGCCACCTCGGCCGCCTCGCCGGTCAGTGGACGGTCACGCTGGGCGCGCAGCCAGTCGCGGGCCAGGTTGCGGGTGATCTGCCGCAGCCACGGCAGGAAGCTGGTCGCGCTGCGCAGCTGGTGCAGCTGCTGCCAGCCCTTCACAAAGGCCTCCTGGGCGATGTCCTCGCTGGCCTGGCGGTCCCGGGTGATGGCCAGCGCGATGGCGGTGACCGTGTTCCAGAAGGGCTACCTGCTCAACGAGCGCCTGCTGCGGCCGGCGCTGGTGGTGGTGGCCGCCGACTGATCCGGCAGGGCCGGGCGGCGGACAGACCCGTCACCCGACC
>NZ_JBHHMJ010000807.1:0-37137 GCF_042136455.1 Stenotrophomonas sp. 3diitr2024 | reverse complement strand
GCGCGCCGCCGGATCGGCCCGGCGGCGCGGCAGGCGGGCTCAGCCCGGCCCGGTCAGCTGGTGGCCTGGGCCTGGGCGTTGGGACGCCAGGTGATCAGCTTGTTCTCGACCACGTCCAGCAGCGCGTCGATGACCAGCACGAAGGCGGCAAGGATGATGATGCCGGCAAACACACCGACGGCGTTGAAGTTGCCTTCTGCCTGCGCAATCAGGTAACCCAGGCCCGCCGAGGCGCCGAGGTACTCACCGATGATCGCGCCGACCACGGCGAAGCCCACCGAGGTGCGCAGCGAGGACAGGATCCAGCTGGCTGCTGCCGGGAAGTAGACATGGCGTAGCAGGTCGCTGCGGCTTGCGCCCAGGATGCGGGCATTGGCCAGCACCACCGGATTCACCTCGCGTACGCCCTGCATGGCATTGAAGAACGTGGTGAAGAACACCAGGGTGACCGCCAGCGCCACCTTCGACCACAGGCCCAGCCCCAGCCACAACACGAAAATCGGGGCCAGCACCACGCGCGGAATTGCGTTGAAGCCCTTGATGAAGGGATCGAGGATGCGCGCCGAGCGGCGGCTCAGGCCCAGCCAGACACCGCCGGCCACGCCGAGGCCGGTGCCGATGATGTAACCCAGCGCGGTTTCGGTCAGCGTGATGTAGACGTGCTGGTAGAACGAGGTATCGGACAGCCAGGTCCAGGCCTGCTGCACGATCGCCGTTGGCGATGGGAAGAAGAACGGATCGATCACGCCCAGCGCGATGCCGCCCTCCCAGCCGCCGAACACGGCCACAACCAGGGCCAGTTGGATGAACTTGTCAGTCTTGGCGTGCATAGCTCTTCTCCACTTCGCCGCGCAGGCAGGCCCATATGTCGCGGTACAGGTCGGTGAAACGGTCATCCAGCTTGATTTCGGCCACGTTCCGCGGCCGTTCCAGATCCACGTCGAAACTGCGCACGACACGGCTGGCCGGGCCGGAGGACAGCACCACTACGCGGTCGCCCAGGGCGATCGCTTCTTCCAGATCGTGGGTGATCAGGATCACCGAGCGCCGGTCCTCCTGCCACAGGCGCAGCAGCTCGTTCTGCATCAGGTGCCGGGTGTGGATGTCCAGCGCCGAGAACGGCTCATCCATCAGGATCACCTTCGGCTCGACGATCAACGCCTGCGCCATCTGCACGCGCTTGCGCTGGCCACCGGACAGCTGGTGGGGGTAGCGATGCTCGAAACCGGCCAGGCCGACCTTGGCCAGCCACGCGTTGGCCTTGGCCTTGCGTTCGGCTTCGGGCACGCCACGGAAACGCAGGCCGAGCTCAACGTTCTGGTATGCGGTCTTCCACGGCAGCAGCGCGTCCTGCTGGAACAGGTAGCCCACCGACTCCTGGACCCCGCTGACCGCACGGCCGTCGATGCTGACCTGGCCGGACGACGGCTTCAGCAGGCCCGCCACGGAATTGAGGATGGTGCTCTTGCCGCAGCCGGTTGGCCCAACGATGGCAAGGAACTCGCCATCACCTACCTGGATGTCGACATCACGAACGGCGGTGAATTCGCCGAAGGACATGGTCACCTTGTTGAGCGCGACCATGGTCTGTGCAGGCTCCAGCTGCGGTGCGCCATTGAGGTGGCGCACGGTGGCATTGAGGGCCATGGGGTTACCTCCGCTTACGGTTGGGCAGCCGGCGCCGCAGCGTTGGCACGCTCGACGAAAGCATTGGTGTAGGTGCGGGACAGATCGATGTTGGCCTTGGCCACGTCCGTATTGAACTCGCGCAGCACCTTCAACGGCGTTTCCAGATCAGCCGGCGTGAAATGACCGTCGCGGGTGAAGATCGCGCGGGCGTTCTCCACCGCGCGCGCATAGGTGGCGCGGTCGCCAGAAACGTAGCTGTCCGGCAGCGCCGCAACGATGTCTTCAGCACTGTTGTCGGCGATGAACTTCAACGCCATCTGCTCGGCGCGGGCAATCTTCTCGGCCGCTTCGGGGCGCTTGTCCAGGAAGCTCTGGTTGGCGTACATCACCGAGGTCGGGTACAGGCCGCCATAGACCTGGCGGGCGCCGTCATCGCTGCGCGCGTCGAGGAGGATCTTCCCGACCTTGCGCTCGGTGATCAGGGTGGCGGCCGGGTCGTAGTTGACCAGCAGGTCGATCTTGCCCTGCTCCAGCGCGGCTACCGCTGCGGCGCCCGAGCCGACGCCGATCAACGAGATGCTGTCAGCCGGAATATCGTGCTGGGCGAGGAAGTGACGGACGAAGAAATCCGACGATGAGCCCGGTGCGGTAATGCCGACCTTCTGGCCCTTGATGGTCTCCGGGCGGGCCGGATCGAAGGTGGCATCCTCGCGGCCGGCCATCACCAGGCCGGAGTTGCGCGAGAGCAGCACGAAGGCCACCACGTCCTTGCCCTTGGCCTGCATCTGGATGGTGTGGTCGTAGAAGCCGACGGCCACGTCGGTGGAATTGGCCACCAGCGCCTGCAATACCTTGGAGCCGCCCTGGGCGAAGTTCTCGGTCTTCACCTGCAGGCCGACGTCCTTGAAGTACCCCTTGGCGTCGGCGATGAAGAACGGCAGGTTGTTGAGGTTGTAGGAGCCGACGCTGATGCGTACCGGTGCATTGTCACCACCGCCGGCGGATGCGCCTTCGGTGCGCCCGCTGTTGCTGCATCCGGCCGCGGCCAGACCAGCCGCGCACAGCGCGGCCATCAAGAACTGCTTGTACATCATCCCTCCCAGGAGTGAAGCATCTACGTTGTAATGGCGGGCATGCGCACCTGCGCCGGCCCGTCCGGGTTCAGATCATGCCGCTGACGTCCATTGGCGGGCTTGGGTGGAACCGGCCACGGCAAGTGCTGGCGTGGTGGCAAACACGCGGCCCTCGAACAGGCGGCGTGCGGTGCGCACGACGCTGGCAACGACCGGCGCATCCTGCGAGCTGCGACTGAGGCCCACCTCCAGGGCCCCGCCCGGATGTTCGAGGGTAATGCTGCCGGGAACGGACAGGCATCCGACCAAAGTGTGGGCCAGCGTGCCCGGCGTAACGGCGGCGGTGGCCAGGCCAACCGCGCCGGTAATGGCCAGCGCGGTGTGGCATTGATGCGGCATGAAATAGCGCACCTGCAGATCGCCCCCATGTTGCGGCGCCGACAGCAGCACCGGCTTCGGAATGACCTTGTTGCCGGCGTCGGCGATGCCCATGCGGGCGCCTGCCTCGATGCGCAGCGCTTCCAGCCGGCGCATGAATACCGCGTCCGCGTTCAGTTCGGCGGGCGGGGCATCGCCGCGCACGCCCAGGTCTTCGGCACGTACCAGCATCATCGGCATCGCGCAGTCCACCAGGCTGACCGGCACGCCATCGATGGTCTCCTGCGCGTGCCCGCTGGGCAGCAGCTTGCCGGTGCGGGCACCTGCCGCATCAAGGAAGGAGAGCCTGACCGGCGAGGCCGAGCCCGGCGCGCCGGCAATGCGCGTATCACCGCGGTAGACCACATTGCCGCCCGGCGTTTCCACCGTGGCGATGATCAGCTTGCCGGTGTTGACGTTGTGGATGCGCACCTCGGTCTGCGGATCCTGCGCCTGCACCAGCCCACGTTCGATGGCATACGGGCCTACGGCCGCCAGCATGTTGCCGCAGTTCGGCGAGGTATCCACCACCTGCTGCTCTACCCGTACCTGGGCGAACAGGTAGTCGACATCGGCGTCCGGACGGCTGGAGCGGTCGATGATCGCCACCTTGCTGGTCAGCGCGTTGCCACCGCCGATGCCGTCGATCTGCAACGGATGGCCCGAGCCCATCACTTCCAGCAGCAGGCGATCGCGTTCAGCGATGTCCATCGGAAGGTCGCTGGCCAGGAAGAACGGGCCCTTGGAGGTACCGCCGCGCATGAGCACGCAGGGAATGCTGAGCAGATCGTTGGACATACGTGTGCTAGATTGATGCGTATAGGGGATGAATGACCCCTCTGTGATTCGATACTGGCATGACCCCAATTGATCTGTGAATTGCTGATTTTCGGATGATTGATACCCAATGAGCATCAATTGCGAAATCCTGGATCTGCGTGCGTTCCTGCTGGTCTCGGAGACCCGCAGCTTCCATCGCGCCGCGGAAATCCTGCACGTCTCCCAGCCAGCACTCAGCCGGCGGATCCAGAAGCTGGAGCAGGCCGTGGGTTCGCCACTGCTGGAGCGCACCACGCGCAGCGTCAGTACCACCGCTGTCGGCGAGAACCTGCTGCCGCTGGTACGCCGCATGCTGGAGGAATTCGATGGCTCGCTGTTCTCACTGCGCGGCCGGGAGGACACCCGCGGCGCCACCGTGACCATCGCGTGCCTGCCGACGGCGGCGTTCTACTTCCTGCCCAGCGTGATGGCGCGTTTCCACGAAGCGCACCCGAACGTGCGCTTCCGCATCCTGGATATCCCGGCGACGGAGGGTCTGCAGGCAGTGGAACGTGGCGAAGTCGAGTTCGGCATCAACTTCATGGGCGCCAACGATCCGAATCTCGATTTCGACGTGCTCGCTGAAGATCCATTCGTGCTGGCATGCCGCCGCGATCATCCTCTGGCACGCAAGCGCAAGGTGGAATGGGCCGACCTGGCCGAGCACCAGCTGATCACCGTGCATCGCACCAGCGGTAACCGCACGCTGCTGGATGGTGCGCTGGCGCGCGAGAACCTCAAGTTGAGCTGGCACTATGAAGTGACGCACCTGTCGACGTCACTGGGCATGGTCGAGGCGGGCATCGGCGTGTCGGTGCTGCCGAAGATGGCCACGCCGGACGGGGATCACCCCACCCTGGTGACACGCGCGATCGGCAATCCTGTGGTATCGCGCACGATCGGGATCGTCCGACGCCGGGGCGCCCTGCTCTCGCCCACGGCGGAGCGATTCCTGCAGATGCTGATGAGCCAGTGGCGCGGGGAGGCGTGAGCAACTGCGCGGTTCACGCGCCTATGCGTTCCGGCGCGCCAGACGCTGGCAGGGCCGCCCTTCATGACGAAGCCACGAAGATCGACGCAATACCCGCGAGCGATCCCACGGCCACCCACGAGAGCGTGGCGAATGCAACCAGCAACACCTTCCGGTGGACGACCTGCGCTTCGTTTCGGGACTCCGGCCGCCGCGCATAGGGCCTGGAGAAACCCAGCAGTTCGCCAGTGACTGTCAGCGCCCCCATCAGGATCAGCGCGGTTACGCAGAAGCCGAACATGGCGCCGATGAAGGCCAAATACCGGGTATCACCGATAGCCGGCTGCGTCCCGGCCAGCGCCTCCACAAGTTGCCCCGTCCACCGTGCGGGCAGCCAGGCCAGGGCGGCGACAATGCTGAAGTGACTGACCACGTTGATCCAGAACCAGGATGTGGTCTTCATGACGTCAGCGTTTCCGGTGGTGGCCAGTGGCGGGCATCGTGACGCCTGCGCCAGCGCCGCACAACCCTGCCTGGGGACGCGGGCCAGCGGCCGGCACGCCTCGGACAATCAGCCTGCGGTTTCCAGCCCCTTGCCCGCCGCATCCATCCGCAGCGAGCCCAGGTACCGGCAGTATTTGCCCACGAAGATGCCAGTGAACCCGCCCGTCAGCAGCAGGTAGGCGGCACTGAAGCCGGCATGGGCGGACAGCGACGGCGACGGCGACACCGCAAATGCGACTTCGAACCCGTACTTCACCAGGAAGGTGATCAGCAGCAGCGGCAGCAGGCTGAAATCCGCGCTGCGCCAGAGCTTGCCGGTGCTGCGGTCCAGCGTCAGCTTCAATCGACTCAGCAGCAGCCAGGCAAGCGTCGCGCCCGTGGCGATGCCGGCCAGCCATTCGCTCCAGGCGCTCAGCGACGCGCCGAAGCGATGACTGACCGACCACGCACCCCAGACGGCGAACAAGGCGGGTACGATCGCCAGCTTCTGCAGCGAGGTCTCGGCCGGCTTCATGGCGGCGATGCCACGGGTGACCAGGAAGGCCAGGAGCGGCCAGACCGAGATCGGCGTCTGCGAGGCGAGTTGCTGGAGCATGCTCATGAGCGGTTCCCTTGGTGAGTGGTGGCGAGGTTCCCTCGCCTTGGCGCTCACTATTCGCTTCCGCCCGGGTTGCAACCAGTGACAGCTGTCAGCCATCGGGGATGACCCGCTGGCGTGCTGCCCGGCCTCCGGCAGCTGTTGGGTAGATACGCCCGGTACGTCCTGCGCCGGCCCGCTTTCGGCCCGCGCTACCATTACCACGACGCCGCTGCGAGCCACGCGCATGTACCACGACCCTGTCCGACGCCGTCTGTGTGCGGCGCTGCTGGCCACCGGCTGCGGCCTGTCCGCATCATCGGCGCTGGCGAGCCGGGCGACGTTAGCGGGATGCCGTTCGCTGACCGCATTGCTGCAGGCCGAACGGCAGCCTGGCATGGCGGCGGTTCTGGTCGATCACGGGCGCATTGCCGCGCTGTCCACGACCGGGCGGCTCAGTGACAGCCGGACTGCACCGATTGATCGCCATACCGTGTTCGAACTGGGGTCGATCACCAAGCTGTTCACGGCCCTGCTGATATTCCGGCTCCAGCAGCGGCAGCTGCTCGACGTCACCGCGCCCATCGGCCTGTACGTGGAGGGGTTGCCTTCCGCTTGGGCATCCACTTCGCTGCTGCAGCTGCTGAGCCATACCTCAGGCATTCCCAACTATCTGAATGAAGACAACTTCCTGCGGTTGATGCCGACGAATCCAGGCCCCCGTGAACTGCTTGCAGAGGTGGCCGAGCGGCCGCTGGAGTTTGCGCCCGGTGCGCGGCACGCCTACTCCAATACGAACTACATCCTGCTCGGCCTGGCCATCGAGCATGCGACCGGCATGGATTACTGGCGCATCCTCCAGGAGGAGATCCTGTCGCCGCTGGGCATGCGTGATGCGGGGCCGCGTCGTGCAGGGGAGCGGCGCCGGATTGCCCAAGGGCATCTGTTCCAGGATGGCCGCTGGCGCGCACCGCCTCCCACTGCTCCGGGCTCGGCATGGGCCGCCGGCGGCCTGCTCGCGAGCATCGACGACATGGCGCGCTTTGCTGTGGCGCTGGACCAGCATCGACTGCTGCCCGAGGCGTCCCTGAAACGGATGTGGTGCGACACACTGCTCTCCAATGGCAGCAACGCGGGCTGGGGGGCCGGCTGGGAAGTTTCCGATGGCGGAAAGGTCGTCGGCCATGGCGGCGGAACCGCAGGCTTCACCGGGTATCTCCGGCACCGTCCCGCCGATCGAAGAACACTCGTCGTGCTGATCAATCGCGCCGGAGACATCAACCCGCAGGGTATTGCAGAGCGCCTCGACCTGGGCATGCGTCACTGCAATGGGAGGCTTTCCAGGCCTGCGCCCGCGCTGGAACATGCCGGCGCCCGGACAACGCGATTCCTGCAGTGATGCGGATCATCCGCTCTGGCTGATTGAAATGCGCCGCCGGTACTGCGCCATCCACTCCAGCGACGGCGCAACACCACCGAACGGGAAGAAATGCGGGCTGACCGGGCCATGGGCGTCCGTCAGCCCGTTCACCAGTCGATCGACGAACACCTCCGGCCCCGCCGTTCCCAGCAGCCGGCCGATCGAGATGCCATACCGGGCCAGCATCGATGCACTGGCACCTACGCCGCACATCGCGGCGTATCGCAGCAGCCGGGTGATGCTGGCCGGACCCGGCACACCGACCAGCACCGGAACCGCGATGCCACGCGTGCGCAGTGCATCCAGCCAGGCCAGCACGGTATCGGCATCGAAGGCGAACTGGGTGACGACCAAGGGGGCCATGCCACGTGCTTCGATGGCCTGGCATTTACCCTCCAGCGCCTGCCAGCGTTCTTCACTGCGCATTGCCGGATGCCCTTCCGGGTGCCCGCCGATAGCAACGACCTTGATGCCGGATTGCTCCAGAACACCGGTCTGAATGATCGAAGCACTGTCGGCAAACGGTCCGGCGGGCGTGGCCAGGTCGCCCGCGATCAGCAGGCAACGCGCGACCCCGGCTTCGCCGGCGGCACGCTGCAGGAAGCGTTCAAGCGCTGCGCGTGACCCGACGCGCCGCGCAGAGAGATGCGGCATCGGTTCGAATCCGAGCGCGCGCACCGTGTGCGCGGCGGCCAGGCGGGTGTCGTCATCCTCGCTGGCCAGGTAGGGAATGGAGATGACCGTACCGCGCGGGATCCGATCCGCCTCGGCGCACAGCGCGGGCATGGCCTTCGCGCTGACTTCCAGTGAAAAAGCGCTGATGAAGGCGTCCGCCCGCAGTGACAGGCCTGCCGGCATCAACGTGCTCCGCCCACATTGCCGGCAAGCGGCGAGCTGTTGCGGGCCAGTTCGATGAAGGCCTGCAGGTAGTCGATACCGGTATCGGCCTCGCGCGCGCCCAGGTAGATCTGCTTGGGGATGCCCTTGGCGCCCAGCCGTACGGGCACCACGTCCATGCGCGTGGCGTACTCCTCCACCAGCCAGCGCGGCATGGCAGCCACGCCGCGGCCGCTGGCCACCATCTGCATCATGATGTCGGTGGTTTCAATGGCCTTGTGGCGCCGCGGGGTGATGCCGGCCGGCAGCAGGAACTGGTTGTAGATGTCCAGGCGCTCGAACGGCACCGGGTAGCTGATCAGCACTTCCTGGCTGAGCTGGCGCGGCTTTACGTGGTCCACCTTGGCCAGGGCGTGGTTGCTGGCCACCACCAGCACCTGCTCGTAGTCGAACACAGGGATGAACTTCAGGCCCGGCTTCAGCAGTGGATCGGGCGTGACCAGCAGGTCGATCTCGTAGCCGAACAGCGCGCCGATGCCGCCGAACTGGAACTTCTGCTTGACGTCCACATCCACGTCCGGCCACGCGGCCAGGTACGGCGAGACGATCTTCAGCAGCCACTGGTAACAGGGGTGGCATTCCATGCCGATGCGCAGCGCGCCGCGCTCGCCCTGGGCAAACTGGCGCAGGCGCTCCTCGGCCAGGTCCAGCTGCGGCAGCACCCGGTTGGCGACTGCCAGCAGATATTGCCCGGCCTGGGTCAGCCGCAGGCTGCGGCCTTCGCGCAGCCAGACATCGGTACCCAGCTGCTGCTCCAGCTTCTTCATGCTGTGGCTGAGCGCCGACTGGGTCAGGTTGAGCACGCCGGCAGCAGCGGTGAGCGAGCCCTGCTGCTCGACCTGCTGCACGATGCTGAGGTGGATCCGCTCCAACATTAAGATGAATCTCACTCATGGATAAGTGAAGTAATACCATTATACGTCATGGAAAGGCATGACTAGGATCGGGTCATGCCTTCATCCCAACGCCCCCTCCGTATCGTCGCCGTTTCCGGTGGACTGCAGCGCCCCTCCCGGGCCGCCACCCTCGCCGAGCACCTGCTGGGCCTGATCGGCGAGAACATGCGCAGCGAACAGCAGCTGATCGAACTCGGCGAACTGGCGCCGCAGCTGGCCGGTGCGCTGTGGCGTTCGCAGCTCCCGGAGGTTGTCGAGCGCCAGCTGGTGGCCGTCGAACGGGCCGATGTCCTCGTGGTGAGCACGCCGGTCTATCGCGGCTCCTACACAGGGCTGTTCAAGCACTTCTTCGACTTCATCGACCAGGACGCGCTGGTCGATACCCCCATCCTGCTGGCCGCGACCGGCGGCAGTGACCGCCATGCATTGGTGATCGATCACCAGCTGCGGCCGCTGTTCAGCTTCTTCCAGGCCCGCACCCTGCCCCTGGGCGTGTATGCCACCGACCGCGATTTCGCCGAGGGGCGCGTACACAACGAAGCGCTGATCCAGCGCGCACGACTGGCGGTGCAGCGCGCAATGCCGCTGCTTGCGCTGTCCCATCGCCGCGCGCCACTCGCCGCCGCTGAGGCCATCGAAGCCCTTTGAATGCCAGATGCCGCCGACCTGCCTCTGGATGTCACCCCGCAAACGGAACGCCGCCCATGACGAACGACGCCTTCACCTTCAGCATCACGCGCATCCCCTTCAACGAGGACTACCAGCCGGCCGAAGGCACGCGCATCACCACCAACTTCGCCAACCTGGCGCGCGGCGCATCCCGGCAGGAGAACCTGCGCAACACGATCAGCATGATCAACAACCGCTTCAATGATCTGGCGCATTGGGACAACCCAAGCGCCAATCGCTACGCGGTCGAGCTGGACATCATCTCGGTGGAGATGCACATCGATGGCAACGCGGGCAGCGACCCCTTTCCCTTGATAGAAGTGCTGCGCCCGACCATTGTCGACACGCACACCGGCGCACGCACCGAAGGCATCGTCGGCAACAACTTCTCGTCCTATGTCCGTGACTACGACTTCAGCGTGGTGCTTCCGGCCAGCAACGAAGGCAAGGACACCTTCGGCCTTCCGGAGGGCTTTGGCGACCTGCATGGCAAGCTGTTCAAGCACTTCCTGGAGTCTGACGCCTACCGCGCCAACTTCAGCAAGGGACCGGTGATCTGCATCAGCGTTTCCAGCAGCAAGACCTACCACCGCACCGAGAACCACCATCCAATCCTGGGCGTGGAATACCGCCAGGGCGAGTCCTCCCCCACTGACCAGTATTTCGACAAGATGGGCCTGCAGGTGCGCTACTTCATGCCACCGGGCAGCGTCGCACCGCTGGCGTTCTACTTCCAGGGCGACCTGCTGGGCGATTACTCGAACCTGGAGCTGATCGGCACCATCAGCACGATGGAGGCCTTCCAGAAGATCTACCGCCCGGAGATCTACAACGCCAACTCCGTGGCCGGCAAGGTCTACCAGCCCAGCCTGAAGCACCAGGACTATTCGTCCACCCGCATCGTCTACGACCGCGAAGAGCGCAGCCAGCTGGCGGTCAAGCAGGGCAGGTTCACCGAAGAACACTTCATCAAGCCGTACCGCGCCGTGCTTGAGCAGTGGGCCGCCCGCTGATTCATCGATTTCCCATTCGCCCCCAGGACACACCACACGATGCCGACGAAGACGCTGCTCCCCACCTCCACCGCAGGCAGCCTGCCCAAACCCTCCTGGCTGGCAGAGCCCGAGAAGCTCTGGTCACCCTGGAAGCTGCAGGACGAAGGCCTGATCGAGGGCAAGCAGGACGCCCTGCGCCTGTCCCTGCAGGAACAGCAGCATGCCGGCATTGATATCGTCAGTGACGGCGAGCAGACCCGCCAGCACTTCGTCACCACCTTCATCGAGCATCTCAGCGGCGTCGACTTCGAGAAGCGCGAAACCGTGCGCATCCGCAACCGCTACGATGCCAGCGTGCCGACCGTGGTTGGCGCCGTGAGCCGCCCCAGGCCGGTATTCGTCGAGGATGCGAAGTTCCTGCGCCGCCAGACCACGCAGCCGATCAAGTGGGCGCTGCCCGGCCCGATGACGATGATCGACACGCTGTACGACGCGCACTACAAGAGCCGCGAAAAGCTGGCCTGGGAGTTCGCGAAGATACTCAACGAGGAAGCGAAGGAGCTGGAGGCCGCCGGCGTCGACATCATCCAGTTCGATGAGCCGGCCTTCAATGTGTTCTTCGACGAAGTGAATGATTGGGGCGTAGCCGCACTGGAGCGCGCGATCGAAGGGCTGAAGTGCGAGACGGCGGTACACATCTGCTACGGCTACGGCATCAAGGCCAACACCGACTGGAAGCAGACCCTGGGGTCGGAATGGCGCCAGTACGAGGAGTCGTTCCCGAAGCTGAAGGCCTCCAACCTCGACATCATCTCGCTGGAATGCCACAACTCCCACGTGCCGATCGACCTGATCGAGCTGGTGCGCGGCAAGAAAGTGATGGTGGGTGCCATCGACGTGGCCTCCAGCACGGTGGAGACCGCCGATGAAGTAGCCAGCACCCTGCGCAAGGCGCTGCAGTTCGTGGACGCCGACAAGCTCTACCCGAGCACCAACTGCGGCATGGCGCCGCTGGCGCGCGATGTGGCCAGGGGCAAGCTGCGCGCGCTCAGCGCGGGGGCGAGGATCGTGCGCGAGGAACTCTCGGCATAAGCCTGGCCGGGGAGGCATTGCCGTTCGAATGCCGGCTTGACGGAGCCTGCCCGGGTATCGACCAGGCTCCACCTCGCCCCTGCAGCTCCGGCCGGGTCTTCATCGCGGGCTGTCGCGGCGCCAGTGCCTGTTTGATCCGTACCACCTCACCCGCCCCGGCCTCAGCCAGGCGGCGGGCCTGCTGCCGTTGTTCCCGCGAAAGTGCGGGCGACGGCGCAGCGCTTGTTTCCGGCGCCACGTCCACCAGGCGTGCCACCGCCTCGCGCAGCCGCAGCTGTGGGCAGAGCCGCGCGGCACACCAGCGCTCGGCGTAGCGCCTGGCCTGCCGCACATTCGTGGCGGCCACCACCTTGGTCTGGGACATCTTGCGTGCGTCCAGGTACACCCGGAACCCGAGCACGGCATGCGGCACGATGTTGGCCACGGAACGCCCGTTCCACCACAGGTCCCAACGCTCGCCGCTCTGCACCCAGCCGGAGGGCCGGGTGACCGTCATGAACTCTGGAAGATCGAAGGGAGAACTCATGCCGGGAAGGATACGAGCGCCCGTCGCACCGGCTGAGATCCGCGCCGTGTGCTTGTTCTTGACCATGAATCGTTAAGGCGCGCTTCCTTCCGCTACGCCTGCTCCGCGCCGTCGCGCCAGGGGAACAAGAACTGAAGTTTCGCGTCACGCATCGATGATGCTTTCGATCCAATCGATGTAGCGGGACACGCGCACGTTGTAGACCACCTGCCCGTAGAAACCCGCCTCCAGCGCATGCTCGGGAACGGCGGTGATCCAGGAACCGAGGCCCACCAGCTGCCAGGTCCCATCTTTCCTGATCACCAGCGGGCCACCGCTATCGCCGTTGCCGAGCACGCCTTCAAGGGGAAGGCCCTGCGGAGGCGGATCGAAACGGTACCAGAGATAACGCGCGTTGCCGCCGGTGATCGCGTTGCAGGCCCGACGCAGGGTCGTACGATGTGACCCGCCGGGTACCAGTCCAGTCGCACCGTTGCCAGTGGCGCCCTTCCCTATCAGGGCGGCGACCTGCGTGACCTCATCGGCGCCACGGTAGAGTGCGACCGGCGGAATATCGCTCACCGGTGCGGCAAGTTTGATCAATGCAATGTCATCGGACGCCGCCAGAAACGCGTGGATTTTCGACGCACTCCCCGTTGCCATGGCTTCCTCGCCCAGCGCCTCGGGCATCCTGCGGTAGCCGGGATGCAGGAAGACACGCTCGACGCCGTAGCCCTTCCCATAGAGGGTAATGGTGGCGCCCATCCCCTCCATCGGTGCGGCATGCGCTGCGGTCAGCACCCAGCGCGGTGCGATCAGGACGCCGTGCCCCTCGCCTGGCATGTCCGCCAGTGCCGGGAACACCGATGCGTCGATCTGGTACCTGGCATCGTCAACATCATCGCGGATGACCACGGCACCGGCAGCGAACGGGAGCGTGGCCAATGCCAGGAGAATCCAGCGGTTCATGATGACCTTCATCCTCGTCTTCGATCAGACCAGCCTAGCCGAACAGATCCAGCATGGGGATGTCGTACGACCAGACCCTGGCACGGGTCGATGAAGCGGCAGAATCGGGCCATGAAACCCACGATGCTGCACGAGCCGCCCTGCGCATCAACACAGGAGCGGCCCGGGAGCGGTCAGGATCGGATCGGACCGACGTCGCTGATGCCGCTGCGATCGCAGAGCTCAAGAACCTTGCCTGGCTCCTTCACTTCGCCGCATGACACCCAGTTCGGACGCAGCCCCAGCACATGCTCGACGCGATCATGGAACAGCTTCAGATCGGCCGTGCCCTGGCGTCCGTCCAGCGGAAGATCGTGACGGAAGCTGCTGTGAATGGCCGGGACAGCAGGGTTGGCCCAGTACGAAGCCTGATCGTCGGCACGCGTCTGCAGCGCAAACCGGGCCCGCGTACCACCGGCCTCTTCAGAAAGCGCAACGGTGTACCAGCTGACCGCCGTCATGTTGACGTTGTAGAACGTCGTCATGGTGCCCTGGTAGCCCATGCGGCGTTCGACATACCCATAGGTGCGCTTCGCCGCGATACCGGGCGCGCCAGCATCGAATTCCATCTTTCCGGGCGCCAGCAGGTTCAAGACCTCGATTGAAGCAGCCCTGACCTGGTCGATCGATTTCCCGGGATAGAAGCGGGATGCCGCCACCGCCTGCTCGGGCGTTTCCTTCTTCGGAAGCATCCCGCACCCACTGATGGACAACGCCAGCGCCAGAACAACAATAACTCTCACAGAACTACATCCTTATATGTGGGCGAGAAGTGCCCAATCGAGCGGGCACCATGCCCACCACTGCGCATTAGCGACCATCGGCAGTACTTCTTGAGCCCTCCGACCGCCCTGCGAGGCGGTTCGTGGGGCGGTGGCGTGCATGGTTCTGCGCAACTGACCTGCGCCTGCATCCGGCCCCTTGGGATCGGTGAACGGCAGGCCCGACTGACTGCCGCTCCATGCATGCCCCATCCCCTGCACCACATAGTGCTGCACCAGCGTCCTGCCACCGTAGGCATAGGTATCGACCGTGTAGGCGCACCTGTCCGTGGCAGGAAGAAGCTGCGTGGACTGCATGACCCGGAGGCAGGCGCCGGGAGTCGTTGACGCCCGGGCGGCCACGGGCTTGGCACCAATGCGGGGAAATCAACGCCCCCTGCCCTCCTGCTCCGTCGGTTCCACCGCATACATCATCGCTACCGCCGATTCTCCCTCGCCTCCCGCTCCTACAGTGGATCCACCGCGCCCGCCCCGCGCTTGATGGAGGACTGAATCATGCCCCAGGTCTATGCTGCGCTCTGGAACGGAACCCATTACCTGATCACCCGCAAGCGGGTCATCAACAACTGGTGGGCGTCCAATTCGGTGATGGTGCTGACTGCAGAAGCACTGGACGCTGCCCTGACAGTTGCCGCATCACCCGCATTGCCGCGGGACGAGGACTGGCAGCCTGCGCTTGCGTTGCTCCAGAGTGCCCAGGTCGCTGCCACATCCGCCGGCTACGCAGAGACGACCCAAGGCCAGAGCATCCTGGTGAATCTCAGCAATGCCGTCCAGGCGATGCAGGCGTCACCGCCGAATCCGGACCAGGTTGGATCTGCTGTCACCCACCTCACCCGCAGATTGTTCCGTCAATCCACGCTGCCAGAGCGCATCAGGAACCTGGCAAACACGTTGCCGGTGTTCTCGCCGGATTCATGGGGGCCCGCGCTGCTGACGGCACAGAACCTGGCCCGGGACACCCGCGCATGGGCGGCGCAGGTTCCCATGGTTGTCGTCAACCAGGCTGGGCAATGGACGCTCCCTGGCGGCCGCAGGCATGACAACGAGACCGAGGAAGATGCTGCCCGCCGGGAGTTCATGGAGGAAACCGGCATCTCCCTCGACACCGTCAACTTCCCGCGGGATCTGCTCAAGCCTGATCGACACTATGCATTGGTCCGCTTCAGGACGGTTGCCCGGGATCTGCAGAACATCGCTGATGCAGTCTGCGCCAACGTGCGGGCAAGGCCCAGTATGATGCGCCCGACCGCCAGTGAGGTGACCGATTGGGAAATCGATCATGCACAGCTGGTGGCGGCCGCCGATCTTGGCAACTACCTGGGCGCACGCGCGGCGGTCACGCCACCCAGCACGCAGGATTTCGCCACCATGCTGCAGCAGATGTCCAGGCCCTACAGCCAGTCGATTGACTGGTACGCCGCGATGGCCGCATCACTGTCTTCCAGCTGAGAGGGCCCTTCGCCCCCCTGCCCGCCCCTGCACCCCAGCGAGGCCCACCATGAAAGAGAGCACGCCCGAACGCGAGGCCCGGCGCCACATCAGCAAGCAGCTCACCGCGCAGATCAACAACGCGCAGGTGTATCCCGACGTCCGCTCGGTCGTGGTGAAGGCCCTGGCCGACATCAAGGACCAGCTGCGCAGCCTGTCCAGCAAGGTACGGCGGGATTACAGCCTGAAACCCGGTGAGCCGTTGATGTTCTTCTACGTAAAGGGCGGCAATGCGCTGGACGCACTGCTTGAACGCCCGGCAGACCCGCCGCCGACGCTGTTCGATTTCGGCAGGTCCGACTGGGACACGCAGGTGGTGATCAACCCCTGGATCCCGATCCCGGCACAGGACGCCCTGCACGGCGGTGTTGAAGACATCGTGATCGACGTGATGCAGGGTGCCGGCCTCAACATCGCGCTGGAGATCAGCGTCTTCCCACCCAACCAGAATCCGCTGGCCGGCCAGGTGGTGGATCTTGCATCGGTGGACATCCATGTGCCGCCCGGCCAGCAGTGCCTGGTGACATGTGACAACCCGCAGACGTTCCGGAAGGTGTACGAACGTGACCGCGCGGGCCTGCATCTGTTCACCAGCGAGCCATTGAAGGGCATCGGCACGTCCGCGCCGGTAACAAGCCCGTCCGTGCTGCCCCCTCCGCAGCCACCGTTGCCGCAGCCCGTCCAGCCGCCGCCTGTCCCTCCGCCGCCACCCGGCATCATCCTCAACGACGGCATCAAACCGTTCGTGCTGTATCGCATGGGCTATACCTGGCACGCGCGATGGGTGAAGGATCCGAAGGCGCCTGCCGGCGATGACCCGGTGACGCCGCGGCCGATCCTGATGGAACTGATCGATGTCACCACGCCGCGCCGCGATACCGTGGAGGCCGTGACAGTGTGGTCGGACATCATCCGCAACCACCTGGTGATTGCCGAGGATGCCGGTTCTGAAGAGCGCTGGCGGCTGCCCCTGCCCAGCATGGAGTACCACCTGTGGGAAGGCCTGACCATGCTGTGCGAGATCGCTGCTTATCCCGGCTGGCCAGGCGCGGACAAACTGCAGAAACGTCGCCGCAACGTGCAGCGCATCCACGACTGGTACCGCGACCAGCAGGGCGACCTGGCGACGTTCGGCCGGGTGATCGATGGCATCTCGGCGGCGCCGGTGTTCGCCGATGACAGGGACTGCATGCAGCAGGTCGATGCCTGCATGCGTATGGTCAAGGCGCGCATGCAGGCGTCAGCCTCGGGATTCGATCACGGCGCGCTGTCGGGCACCCACGCGCAGCGTCTGGCGCACGGGCGGCAATGGGGCGTGCAACGGGTCGCAGCGCTGCTGCAACGCCTGGGTGCACCTGCCGCTTCGTGCGGCTGCAGCGACGATCTCGCCTTGATCGGGACACTGGCACAGAACCCGTACCTGGATGTCACCCAGGTGCCGATCTCCGGCGTCGACTGCGCGATGATCATCCGCACCGACCCTGCAACGCTGCGCAAGGCGACGGCGGCCAACTGCTTCCTTGCGCTTGCCCAGGATCTCGGCGCGCACATGACCATCGAGGATTCCCTGCACTCGACCTTACGTGCGACGGGTATCAGTTACGAGCGGACGCTGGTGATCTTCGATGCGCCGCATTCGCCGTCGGCGCGCGTGGCCAAGGCAATCCTGACGTTGACCACTGCAGGTCCGATCGATTGCCCATTCCACGACAGCCCCCATGGTTCCGGGCAGGCCATCGCACCGTTGCTGGACATGGACAACCAGCGCAAGGTGGCGGCCTCGATCATCCAGGGCTTCGTGCAACGGGCGAACCTATCCAGGCAGCACGAGATGATCCGAGTGTTGCTGCCGTAGGGGGAGTGAGCCGCGCCACTCTGCCCTGCACCTGGATCGCATCAATCGCGCAAACTCCGCCGCAGCACGGGTGCGGAGCAACTGATCCACCGGGAAACGCCTTCGCCCGGCATGGCGTCGAGCGAAGGCCGTGTGGCTTTGAATCAATGCAGCGGCACCTTCAGCACCGAAGGCGCGTTGGCCGGAGAGCTGAAGGTCACCGCACCCCCCAGCTGGCTGATGCCCGCATAGCGCAGGTCCACGGTATCGACCACCAGGGTCAGCCGGCTGCCGGTCGGAAGGTTCCAGCTGCTGGCTTCCAGGCGAAGATCGATGGTTCTCGGCTGGCCGGGCGTGGCACCGCGCAGGGTGTACGGCTTGTGGCTGATCAGCTGGCCGTTGCCCAGCATATCCTCGGCATACAGGTAGGCATACAGCGTGGTGCTGGCGCGCGTGGGCGTCACCGTCAACCGCACTTCCGGTGCGCCATCCAGGCGGCGTGCACTCCAGTAGATCGGGCCCTGCCAGACGCCTGCGGCGTTGCGGCCAACGAATGGTACATAGGCACCGGGCGGCAGGTTGAACATCTGCAGCGCGCCGGACGCCATCACCACGCCGGAGTTGGCGGCAGTCAGCAGGCCGCTGCCGATCCGGTAGTTCCAACCGGTGCCGCCACCGCTCTCGGCCAGCCCTCCGGTGGGCAGCAGAAGCCCGGTCGGCGCGGTCAGCCCGTAGCTTACGGCACCGGTAGAGGTGGCCTGCCAGTCCGGATAACGGCTCCAGCTGCCCTTCTGCGACTTCAACTGCACCGCCGGCTGGCGATCGATGCCATTGGCGACGCCCTTGAGGTAGTGGTCGAACCAGTCGCCCACCGTGGCATAGACCTCATTGGGAATGCCGAGCGCACCGAAGGCTTCGTTGAGGGCGTGGTCGCCATGGCGCAGCTGCAACTGCTTGGGTCCCTTCAGGCGGGTGAAGAAGTCGACCAGCTGGCCCGGCGGGAACAGGCTGTCGTTGAAGGCGTTGGCGAGGAATACCGCGGGTTGGTTGGCATTGATCTCATCAAGGCTGCTGGCCGGGCTGCGCTGTGCCGCCACCGGCAGCAGCGAGTCCACCGCCCCCTGGTAGTTGCCGACCAGCACATTGCCGTTGATGGTGGCCAGCTCCGCCCCGGGGCGGCCAGTGGCCAGGCCGGCTGCCACCAGCAGGGCAATACCTTGCGCGCTGGGCGTGTCATGGCTGTAGAGCGACGCCTGCAGGTCGGCCCAGCCGCTCAACGCGGCAACGGCCTTGATGCGCGGGTCGCGTGCCGCCGCCAGCAGGCTGGTGCCGGCCCCATAGGAGATGCCCGATACACCGATTCGTGAGGGGTCGGCACGGGTGTTGTCCAGCGCCCAGTCAATCAGTGCACTGACGTCCTCAACCGTGGCCGGCCCGGCGATGTCGATGCTGCCGCCCGACTCCCAGAAGCCGCGCGAGCTGTAGCTGATGACCACATAGCCGCGCTGCGCCAGCGACTGTGCCACGCCCACGTACTCCACGCTGGGCACTGCCCAGCTGCTGGGCATCACCAGCAGCGGATAGCGGCCACTGCCGGCCTCCTGGGGTTCGATGACGAAGGCCCCGAGGGGCGTGCCATCCCAGCTGGAGATGGTGCGATGGGTGGTCTTGACCGTGGCCGCCAGGGCCGTGGGCGCCAGCCCGGTCAGCAGGATCAACAGCAGCAGAACCTTGCGCATCGTTGTCTCTCCCCGTCGGTGGTGGTGCAACGGATCGGACCGTACCAGTGCGAATGGTGGCTGGCACCTTGCGACGCAACATGCCGCAAAGCGCGCCTTGCTATGCTTCGAGGCACTGCGGGCCCTCCGCAGTCTCCCATCAAAGCAAGGACGCCCCCGATGCACAGGATGCTCGTCGCAGGCACGCTCTCCAGCGTTGCCTGCCTGTTCGCCCCTTCAGTGTTGGCAGAAGATGCCCCCGAACCCGCCAACGACTGCGCGGAGATTGCGCGGCTGATGGCCAACGACGACTTTGCGGCACTCGACGCGATGGCCGCGCGTTTCCGCAAGGGCGAGCTCAACGCCGCCGGCCAATCCCGGCTCGGCCGTTTCTACATCTGCATGTCGCGTGCAATCGGCACGTCGCGGCAGGAGGTTCAAGCCTGGAACGACTGGTCTGCATGGGCGGCGCGCTGGGTTCAGTACGCGCCGAAGTCTGCGGCGGCCCACCTGATCACCGCACGGATTCCACTCAACCTGGCCTGGAGCTACCGCGGCAACGGATACGCCAACACCGTCAACGCCGACGACTGGGCACAGTTCCATGAGTACAACGCGGTTTCGCGGGCCTACCTGCAATCGCATGAGGATGTTGCCGGCGGCGACCCGTTCTGGCACGAGATGAACGTGCTGATCGCGCTGCGCGAAAGCGCGGATGACGACGAAATGCTGGCGCTCGTTGATCGCGCAGCGAAGGCCTTCCCCGACTACGAACCACTGCACCTCATTGCCATGGAGTACTTCACGCCGGCCTGGGGCGGCAGCGCGCAGAAGATGGAAGCCTTCGCGCGGCACTCGATGGCCAGCGCACCAAAGAAGAAGCGGGCCATGCGCTACGCACGGCTGTACTGGTCGGCCACCGAGTATTCGCCCGATCACTTCCGCGCGGCGAAGCCCGATTGGCCGCTGATGCGCCAGGGACTGGACGAAATCGCTCAGCAGTACCCGACCATCGACAACCTGGAATCGATCGTCCGCTATGCCTGCCTGGCACGCGACAGCGACGCACTGGTCCGCTGGAATCGTTTGTGGTTGAGCCGCAGCGGTTTCGACGAGGCGGCCATTGCGAGCTCGACCGAGCAAAGCAAGGCCGCATGCCTGGCGCCGGACGAAGAACAGGAAGCATTCCTGTAGCGCCCGCCGCCGCAGGCCCAGGCGCGCAGCTGGCAGGCCTGCCAGGCGCCTAGCACGCGCGCGTGTCATCCACGCGCCGCGTGATCTGACATATCACCAGTGCTTGCGCATGATCACAGCTTCGCCCTTTCGTCATTGACCACAAGGCGCCAGCTTGTGACGCTTATGACACCGCAGGGCTGATGGCCCAACAACGCGGCCAGGTTCCACCGCAATCCGCAGCATCCGTCTCCGCAGCATCTCCGCATGTCCTCGCCCCGGCCAGGTCGTGACGGGCCGCTGCGCCCTGAATCTTCTGCTGGAGAATCGAAATGCGCCTTGCAGGCTTTGTCTTTGCTTTCGTACTCAGTGCTTTTGCCGGTGCTGCACAGGCCCAGGTGGTCACCCTCAACAAGGGCGGCTTCGTGCTGACCTACGACTGCAGCATCCACAGCGCCACCCGCTACGAGTACACCCTTACCGCCGATACCGGTTCGGCCGCACGGCCGTCCAGCTTCTACAAGGACCCGGACCTGCCGGCCGGCTGCCTGGGCCAGACCAGCACCGCGTCCTACGCCAGCATCAGATCCGGCTATGACCGTGGCCATCTGGTCACGTCCAACCACATGGACTACGACGCGACCTACATCCGTCGCGCCAACTACATGACCAACATCGTGCCGCAGGTGTCCAGCTTCAACCAGGGCATCTGGGTGAAGGCCGAAAACGTGGCCGAGTGCTACCGCGACATCGCACCGGTGGACGTCTACGGTGGTGTGGTCTACGGCGACGCCGCCAACGATTACTTCCTGGCCAGCCATGGCATCCCGACCCCGGAGTTCTTCTGGAAGACGATCATCACCCGTGACCCGAACACCGGAACCGCCAAGGCGATCAGCTGGATCATTCCCAACGAGGCCAACCTGGGCAGCCTGGACAACTACCTGGTGACGATTGCCGATCTGGAGGAGCTGCTGGGCGCCAGCTATGTGGCGATCAACGCACCGGCCTCGCTGAAGAACATGCTGCCGGCCAGCACCTGGCCACAGCCTGCAGGGTGTGACCTGGGCTGATCGGCAGGCGGAGGAATCACGATGCCTGCACGCGCAGCCATCGTGACGCCAGCACTCTGGCAACCAGGAACTGCACTGCGGCGCCGACGACGGTGGCAACGACAAGCCCGCGCCCTGTCGTTGGCGCCCCGCCGGACAGCATTCGCATCAGGTAGGCCATGCTGGCCAGGATGATCAGCAGCGTCGTGGCAAGCAGGATCAGCGACGCCACCATCCTGCGCGCCGTCGATGCGGGTTCTGGCGACGGCGCGCTGGCCCACAGGCCGGCAAACGTAGCCAGTGCGCAAGACCCCAGCAGGACCAGGCTGGCAATCTGCAACTGCGCGGCGCCGTCGGCGACGGGCATGATGAACTCGCCTGGCGAGAATCCCGCAGGCAGCAGCAACACCAGGACGGGGAGCAGGCAGCTGCCGGCCAGCGTCACCGCGCCGGCGATGCCGGCACTGATGAGGCGATGGTGCCGGGCCTGGGATCGCACTCGGTTCAAGGGGTATTCCCGTGCAGGCGCTGGGTGAGGTGGCCCGGCAGTCTAGCGTTCCTGTGGCCAGCGTGCCCTGCCCGTCCCGCTATGGGAAAATGGCGGGCGCTTCGCCCTTTTGGCTGTTCCCGGAGTAGTAGATGTCCCGTTTCCCCTTCGATGCCGTGCTGTTCGACTGCGACGGCGTACTGGTCGATTCCGAGCCGCTGGTGGCCCGCGTGCTCTCGGAAATGCTGACCGCACGCGGCTGGCCGCTGACCCCGGCGCAGGCCGGCGAGGTCTTCCTGGGCCAATCCGTGGCCCATCTGGCCGGGCTGATCGCAGAGCGCACCGGCAAGCCGTTCACCGAGGAATGGCTGGAGGAGTTCCGCCAGCAGCGCAACCGGGCGCTGGAACGGGATCTGGAGCCGATCCGGGGGGCGCCCGAGGCCGTGCGTGCGATCGCCATAGCGACCGGTGGCCGCATTGCCTGCGCGTCCGGTGCCGACCTCATCAAGGTGAAACTGCAGCTGGGCAAGGTCGGCATCCTCGATGCCTTCGGCGACCACGTCTACAGCGGCCAGGACATGCCGAACACCAAGCCGCACCCGGACGTCTACCTGGCGGCCGCTGCCGCGCTGGGTGTGGATCCGAAGCGCTGCGCGGTCATTGAAGACACCGTGACCGGCGCGACCGCCGGCGTCGCGGCGGGTGCCACCGTGTTTGGCTTCAGCGAGGGCGGCCCGCACCACAGCACGCCGGAGGCCCTGCGCGCTGCGGGTGCGAAGGTGATCTTCCAGCGCATGGACCAGCTGCCGGCATTGCTGGCGGCCTACGCCGCCGACGCTGCCGCCTGAGGCGGCCTCAGCCTGCGGCGTCCAGTGCGGCGCTGCGGCGCTTCCCGGCGTAATGCAGCACGAACAGGTACAGGCCAGTGAACAGCTGCAGGAACAATGGCGGCAGCGGCGAATAGGTGATCCACGCTGCCGGCTCGCCCTGCCCCAGCCCGCGAGCGGCGAAATTGGCGATCACCGCCAGGGTGAAGACGATCGAGGTCCAGCGATGCACGGGCCGTGCCCAGCCACCCCGGCTCATTGACGGCGCCTCGCTTCGGAGCGGGCTTCGATCATCTTCCAGCCATTGCCGGACGGGTCACGGAATCCGGCATCGACGGCGCCGTAGCGTTCGACCGGCTCCTGGGTGAACTCGACGCCCCGTGCCAGCCATTGCGTATAGCGCACCCGACAGTCATCGACGGCCAGCACCAGCGGCGGCATTGCGCCTTTCGCCACCAGCTGCTGCAGTGCCTGCGCGGTGGCCGCATCGTGGGTGGGCGGGCCCGGAACGAACAGCCCCAGCTGGAATCCGTCCTGGCCGGGGCTGCGTACCGTCAGCCAACGGTAGCTGCCATTGCGCACATCGGTGTGCACTTCGAAACCGAGCATGCCGACGTAGAACGCGAGCGCTTCATCCTGGTCGCGTACGTACAGACCGACCGTGTTTACCGTATCCGACATGCAACACCTCCTCTCAAGTGCCTCTACCTTACGCCCCCACGGCCCGCACCCGCTTCTCCAAAACTGCGCCAGTGGCCGGGACGGTGAGCGTGAAGCAGTCAGGGGTTAGTGACCCGCGCGGGGAGGATGAATACGCAACTCGACGACGGTGGATAATCCGCTCGAATATTAAGTCGACTTAATGTGATGCGAATCACGCACGCGCATGAGGACGCATGCGATAACCGCGCCAGCCCGGTCCATCGACACCATCACGCCGCCAGGGAGCGCACCATGCAGGACGTAGCGCAAGGCCAATGCAAAGTTGTGTCCGACAGCCGCTGGTCACTCAGTACCTTCATGGAATTCTATGAACGGGTATTGAGTCCTCGCATTTTCCACCCTTACGGGAAGCTGCTGGCCAGGGAAATCGCCAGTGACATCGATGGCGGATTCGTGGTCAGGGACGTGCTGGAAGTGGCGTGCGGCACCGGGGTGATCACCGCCAGCCTGTATGAGGATCTTGCGCGGCCACGGGGCTTGCGACTGGTGGCCAGCGATCTCTCGCAGATTGCGGTGGACATGGCCCGGCGCGTCCTGAGCCCGGAGCTCCAACAGCACGTTCCGCTGTTGGCCGACGTGGACATGGCAGAGCTTCCGTTCGAGGACAACAGCTTCGATGTGATTGTCTGTGGCTTCGGCCTGATGTTCCCGCCGGACAAGGCGCGCGTGGCCAGGGAGTTCCGCCGCGTGCTGCGGCCGGGCGGGCGTGTCTATGCCACGATGTTCCACTACAACCAGCTCTTCGAACTCACCCGCCAGCAATCGCAGCTGCATTTCGGCATGCCCTCGCGGCTGATGGACGCGGCGCTGAGCCTGACTGACCCGTCCCCGGTCACCCGGGCGTTTGCAGTCGAAGGCCTGTCCAGGCCCAACGATCTGCCTGCCGGGCTGTATCCCCTGTCGTTTTCGCTTGACGCGGCCGGTGCGCGCGAGTTCCTGTTCAACGCCTGCATCCTGCTCGAAGAGTTCAACCAGTGCGACACCCGCACCCGCGAGCACTACCTGGACCTGATGCTGGCGCAGTTCAGCAAGGACGTGCCCGACCAGCGCTACCGGGTGGAGGCCTGGCTGCTGCGAGGCCAGGCTGATCCCGCCCATGCGGGCATGACGCTGGACATCGCGCCGCCCGACTTCTCGCCACTGGTCCGCTGCCAGCAGCTGACCCATCGCGCGTCCGGCGCGGACGCCGAGCGCGCAATCCCTGCGCACGAGGTGCAGGGGCTCGCTGCATTCACCGCTGCCAGGGCGCAGTTCCTGGCCGAGCATCCGGGATTCCCCGACGCATCGGTAGAGAAAATGCGCAACGAGGAGTACGCACGGCTGGACGAGCAGTCCGTAACGTACCTGGATCATGTGGGCGGTACCCTGCCACCCGAAAGCCTGCTCGAACAGGACCTGCAGGCGTTGAAACACGCGATCCTGGGCAATCCGCACAGCGGATCGAAGGCCTCGCAGACCGCCTACCAGCAGGCACGGGACGCGATCTACGCCTTTTTCGGCTGTTCGCCGGACGAGTACGAGGTGATATTCACTGCCAACGCCAGCAGCGCGATCCGGCTGGTGGCGGAATCGTTTCCCTTCCAGCCGGGCACGCAGCTGCTGCTGACCAAGGACAATCACACATCGGTGCATGGCCTGCGCGAATACGCCAGGGCCAAGGGCGCCTCGCTGAAGTACATCCCTCTGGACGAAGACCTTCTGCTGCACGAGGACCTGATGTGGCGTGCGCTGCGGCGGTTGGGCGACGGCGCCCCGCACCTGCTGGCTTTTCCCGCCCAGTCCAACGCGACCGGCGCCCGGCATGACCTCGCCTGGATTGCCCGCGCACAGGCGCATGGTGCGATGGTGCTGTGCGATGCGGCCGCCCTGCTCCCGCAGGCGCAGCTGGATTGCGGCACCCTTCAACCGGACTTTGTGGTGGCCTCGTTCTACAAGATCTTTGGCTACCCCACCGGCGCGGGCTGCCTGCTTGCCCGCCGCTCGTCACTGCAACTGCTCAGGCCACCGTCCTTTGCCGGTGGTGGTGTCTGCTACTACTCCGGTCCCTGGTCGCCGACCGAGCGGCTGCTGTATCGCGACGCCGGGCAACGCTTCGAGATCGGAACACCCAATTACGCCGCGTTCCCGGCGATCACCCGAGGCTTTGCCTTCGTGGCGCGGATGGGCGGCGTCGAGGCCCTGGCGCTGCGTTCCGGTGCACTGGCCCGGTGGATCGAGATGCGCCTTACCGCGCTTCGCCATACCGTGCGCGGCGACATACCGCTTTGCTGCGTGTACGGCCCGCCGGCACAACGCAAGGGAGCAACGGTGATGCTCAACTTCTTCGACTGCTATGGCTCGATCATGCCGCATGCCCGCATCAAGCACCTGGCCGACCGCTTCGGCATCACCCTGCGCAATGGATGCTTCTGCAACCTTGGCGCCGTCCAGCAGGCGACCTACGCGACCGCGGGTGCCGAGCACTGCGAACTGGACAAGACCGGGAAAATCCTCGACTGCACTGCCTTCGACGAGAAAATCCTGGACAAGGGAGACTGCGGCGCAGTCAGGATTTCATTTGGGCTCGGCTCGAATTTCGCCGACGCCTACCGCTTCCTGGTGTTCGCGACCTGCCTGCTGGATACCGACGTTTCAGGTCTTGAAAGTGTGATCGCCGGGAACGCCACTGCGGCCGATGCAGGCAGTTCCCGTGGCGCTCCTGCCGTGCCGGCCTGACCCCCTGCGGCGAGCGCCACCGGCGGCGCGCCACGGCGACGTTGTTCCAGCACGGACGTCTCCAGGTGGGGGCGTTGCGCGGAGCGCGCATGGCACTCGGGCACGGCGCCCCGTAAAGGGGGCTGCATGCGCTCGCGTGCACGCACCCTGCCCGGGTTGTCGCCGGTGATGTCACGGAAGATGCGGCCGAAGGTGCCCAGGCTGCTCCAGCCGGTCTGCGCGGCGATCTCGGTGACCGGCAGGTCGGTGTCACGCAACATCGCCACGGCCCGTTCGATGCGGCGGCTCAGCAGGTAGCGGTGCGGCGGCAGCCCGAATGCCTGCTTGAACGAACGCGCGAAATGCGCCGCGGATACGGCACTCACTTCGGCCAGGCGGGCCACCGGCCAGTCCTCGTGGCTGGCATGGTCCATCCGGTCCTTGGCACGCAGCAGGCGTCGCAGCAGTTCGGGGCTCTGGTTCATGCCGCCACCGTGCGCGCCAGATGATGTCGCGCCGCATGCCTGGCCTGCGCGGCCTGCTCGCCCAGCCAGTCACCGAACGCAATGACCTTGGCGCACCGGCTGCGCGCCGTCGGTGCGACGAACCAGAAACCCCGCCCGTCGCTGGCCACACCGGGATGTGCCTGCACCAAGCGCCCGCTGTCCAGTTCGGCCTGGAACAGGATTGGCGAAGCAATGGCGATGCCCTGCCCGGCAATGGCCGCGCCCACGTCCAGATGCTCTACCGCAAAGGGGGTGATGAAGCTCTCTGCGGCCGGCGGCGGGACGGCACCATGTGCGGAGAACCACAGTGCCCACCAGTCGGGCCTGCCGAGCAGCGGAACGTCCAACGCCCGGCGACCGAGCCCGTCTGCCGCCGGCAGCAGCGCTGGCGCGCACAACGGGGTGAAAATGCTGGGGAACAGGGGCGTGGCCTGCAGCCCGGGCCACCCGCCATGCCCATTGCGGATGGCGGCATCGAAACGCCCGGCGGCCAGGTCCTGGGGCTCTGCCGACAGGTCCAGTTCCAGCACGATGTTCCGATGGCGGGCACGAAAGCTGCCCAGCCGCGGCGTCAACCAGCTGGTGCCCAGCGTGGGCAATACGGACAGGCGCAATCGCGCCGCATCCATGTCAGCGGCACGCATGAAACTGGCACGAAGCGCGTCGAAGGCCCGGGTGGCCTCCTGCGCGACGCTGGCACCCGCTTCCGTCAGCTCCACATGCTGTGCATGGCGCAGGAACAGGCAGGTACCGGTCTGGGCCTCCAGCCGGCGCACGTGGTAACTCACCGATGCCGCACTGGTGTCGAGCTCCTCGGCAGCACGGGCGAAACTGCCCAGCCGCGCCGCCGCTTCGAAGGCGCGGATGGCGACAAGCGATGGAAGCTGGCGTTGGGTCACCATAAGTGTGGCTTAGCCTGAGCCCCGATATCTGCGTGGTCAATCCCCCTCGCACCCGCAACGATGGAGGCAATTCCGGCAAGGGGTCACGCACATGGATCGACGGCAGTTCCTGGCCACCTTGGCCGCGGCGGCAGCCTCAAGCGCCCTGCCCTCGGGGCGGCCCCTGGCCAGCCACAGCGAAGACTGGAAATGGTTACAGGGCAACTGGCGGGTCCGGCACCAACGGCTGAAGGAGCGCCTGCGGGGTGATACCCGCTGGGAAGCCTTCAGCGGCGCCAGCGCGGTCTGGCTCACCCTGGGCGGACTCGGCACCATCGATGACAACGTCATGGCGCTGCCTTCGGGTCCCTACAGGGGCCTGGGCGTGCGTGCGTTTGATCCGGTGTCTTCCACGTGGTCGATCTGGTGGATCGATGGACGCAACCCTGCCTATATCGAAGCGCCCGTGCGCGGCGTCTTCGAAGGCGATGGCGGCAGCTTCCGTGGTCGTGATCACTTCAAGGGACGCCCCATCGACGTCTGGTTCCGCTGGCATGACATCCATGGCGAGGAGCCGTGGTGGGAGCAGGCGTTCTCCGACGATGCCGGCGCGCACTGGGAAGTGAACTGGCGCAACTGGTTCCGCCGCACTGCGGCAGCCCCCTCTCCGCTTCCGAAGCTGCCGGATGCACCGCGCGATTTTGATTTCCTGGTGGGCCATTGGAACGTGCGCCATCGTCGCCTGCGCGCTCGGCTGGCAGGCAGTGATGCGTGGGACGCGTTCAACGGCACCCTGCACAACTGGCCGGTACTGGGAGGATTCGGCAACGTGGGCGACAACCTGATGGACGTGCCTGGAGCACCGGTGCGCGGCATGGGTATCCGCGCCTGGAACGCGGCGGAACAGCACTGGCTGAGCTGGTGGCTGGATGGCCGGGAGCCGACCCGGATCGGCGCGCCGCTGCGCGGTGGTTTCGAGGATGGTGTCGGCCGCTTCTTCGGCGAAGACCAGCTCGACGGTCGAACAATCCAGACGCGGGTGATCTGGGCACGCATCACCCCGCGTTCGGCGCGCTGGGAACAGGCGGCCTCAGCCGATGGTGGCCGCAGCTGGGAAACCAACTGGGTCAGCGACTTCGAGCGACAGGCATGAAGCCGCTGTTGGCCGTGGTGCTGCTGGTTGCTGCGTCGCCTGCCGCGTCTCAATCAAGGCCGCTGCAGATCATCGGCCCCGCCGAACGCTTTGCCCCGGGCGTTGCATCCACGCAGTACGACGAGATTCGACTGACCTTGAGCCCGGACGGAAAAACCGCACTGTGGTTCAGCCGCAACCGGCCCGGCGGTCCGGGCGGGTATGACATCTGGGTCTCCCGCCACGATGGGCAGCGCTGGCGGCCGGCGACGCCGGTACCGTTCAACACGGCCGGGCGCGACTTCGATCCCGCGTTCTCCGCAGATGGGCGCGTCGTGTATTTCTGCTCGGACCGCGCAGGCGGCCAGGGCGGCGACGATCTGTACCGGGTCAGCATTGGACGCGACGGTCGATTCGGCGAACCGGAGAATCTGGGCCCCGCGGTGAACAGCGCGGCCGACGAGTTCGCGCCGATGCTCTCCCCGGACGGTCGTACGCTGTTGTTCTCCAGCGATCGCGCGGGCGGTGCCGGCGGCCATGACCTCTACAGCGCCACGATGATCGGCGGCGTGGCGCAGCTGGCGCGGCCGCTGGTCGGTGGCATCAATACCGCCGCGCAGGAGTTCGATGCCACTTTCCTCGGCGACGGCCGAACGGTGGTGTTTGCCCGCGCCCTGGACTTCGGCAGTGCACCGGTGCGCCAGTTCATTGGCTACGCGCGTGGAGGCCGTTACGACGCGGGCCATGCATTGCCCTCCCCGGTGAACGAAGCCTTCGGCGACAGCTACGGTGCGATGCTGGATGGCTCGCAACCTGACACTTTGACCTATTCGGCGCGGCGCGCAGACGGTGCGGGGTTGGACCTGTACCGCATCCGCTACCGTTCGGGCGAACCATGATCCGCGCTCAGCGCTGCGCCGGCAGTTCCAGCCGATGCTTGCGGCACAGCCGGTACACGGTCACCCGCGAGATCTGCATCTGCCGTGCGCACTCGGAGACGTTGTAGCCGGTCTGGCGCAGGGTCTGCAGCAGCACATCGCGCTCGGCCTGGCCGCGGGCATCCTGCAGCATCGCGCCCGGCGGCGCATGCTCGGCCCCACCCAGTTCAAGGTCGCGCTCGCTGATCAGCTCGCCTTCGGCCATGATCGCCGCCCGCTGCACCCGGTTGAGCAGTTCACGCACGTTGCCGGGCCAACCGAAGCGCCGCATCGCCTGCAGCGCAGCGGGCGCAAAGCCACGTGCACGCACGCTGTGGCGCAGGCGGAAGCAGCGCAGGAAGTGCTCGGCCAGCAGCTGCACATCGGCGCCACGCTCGCGCAAGGGCGGCATCAGCAGGCGCAGCACATTGAGCCGATAGTAGAGATCGCTGCGGAACCGCCCCTGCGCCACCGCGTGCTCCAGTTCGACGTGGGTGGCCGCGAGTACGCGCACGTCGGCCCGCAGCGGCTGGCTGCTGCCGACGCGCTCGAAGGTGCCTTCCTGCAGCACGCGCAGCAGGCTGGTCTGCGCCTCCGCCGGCAGGTCGCCCACCTCGTCGAGGAACACGGTGCCGCCGTGTGCGGCTTCGAATACGCCTATCTGGCGCTTGTCGGCGCCGGTGAACGAGCCGCGCTCGTGGCCAAACAGCTCCGACTGCACCAGGTTGGCCGGAATGGCACCGCAGTTGACCGCGATGAACGGCTTGCCCGCACGGCAGGACAACGCATGCAGCGCGTGAGCCGCCAGCTCCTTTCCGGTACCGGTTTCGCCGGTGACCAGCACCGGCAGTTCGACCGGCGCGAACTTGTGCAGCACGGTGCGCACCGCATGCAACGCAGTACTCTCGCCGATCAGTGCGCGTGGTCCCTGGCCGCCGCATACCTCGCTGGCAGAAGGATCATCCGCGTCGAACTGCTGGCGCATCGCAGCCACCAGGTCCTGCAGGCCGAAAGGCAGCGTGAACCGCGAGATGCAACGCTGCAGCAAGGGCAGCCACGCTGCAGGCGTGGGCCCTGCGCCGGGTGGCAGCACCGCAAGCCAGGGCAGATGCACGTGCTGTTCGATCCATGGCGCCAACAACTGCAGCGCGGGCGTATCCAGATGGCGAAGATCCAGCACAGCGACCAGCCGATCACGCCCGCGCAGCCCGATCGCCATCGCCGGGTCGGGATGGATGCGGCGCACGTACCAGCCTGCGGCCGCCAGCGCGCTGCGCTCGTTCGCCAGCGGCTCGCCGAACCAGAGCACGCAACGTGATGTAGAAGCCTCCGGGACCGCCGCCATGCTTCCCCCAGCATCCGGACACCGTCGGCGGACTGTCAGGCAATCACCGGCGTGCCGCCCTCCGCCGGGACCCTCTACGGCCACCGCAGCGGCCTTTGATGGGCGGATCCTAGCGCTGCGCTAAACGGCGGCGCAATAAGCGCCGCGTCAAGAGACCACCGGCTGAAGCGGCATCGTTGCAGTCCGCGACGGCACCTGTAACACCCGTGTGACAGTCGGGCGCCCGCGTTGCCCTGCGGCGCTTGGTACAGCGCAATCCCAACATTTTTCCGACGCCGCTGTAACAGCGCGGCAGCAGCACCCCACGCCTGCCAGCGCCTGGCGCCATGGCAGCCAAGCCTTGCAGGGTTGGCACGGTTGATGCGTGGTTCCGCCGCACCCACCACGGGAGATCAGCATGGACGGCATCACCCCCATTCGCGGCCTGCTGGCAACGCTGGCCATGGCCCTGCTGTCGGTTGGCGCGAGCGCCTCTGCCTCCGGTGCACGCCAGGGCGTGAAGGCTCAACCGGGCGAAATCGTCCTGTTGCGTGATGTGTCCGCACGCCCGGCCTATCGCATGGCGCCCCCTGGCATGGCGCTGATCGCCGACCCGAAACCCCAGCGCGAGATTGCCAGTGCATTGGGCACCGGTGGCGCCCCGACCGGCATGGACGAACTGAGCGATGAGGACTATGCCGGCATGGGGGCCGGCCAGGCAGCGGCCGCCGCTTCGCCGCGTGGCACAACGGTTGAACGGGTTACCCAGCAGGCCCTGGGCGGCACGCTGGGCCGCAGCAGTGACGGCATGGTCGGCAGCAGTCTGGGGAGCGCCATGAGCGGGCCGCTCGGCGCGGTCGGCAACAGTACCCGCGGCATCGGCGAGACCGTGCGCGGCGCTCTCGGCCAGTTCCCGCTGCAGGGCATGGCCCCGGCAGGTGGCAAGTGAGGCGGGCGCACTGGCTGCTGCTGATCCTGCCTGCCACGCCGTTGATCGCGCAGGCCGATGACTACAGCGGCATGCTCGCCTACCTCGACGTTGCCCGCATCGACGGCCGTGCACTGGCCGGCGCGAACGGCGCCATCGCGGTCAACCAGGCGGCCGGCGACCTCAATATGCAGGCCAACCTGCGCGGCATCGCCACGGGCGAACATGCCGACGTCTCGATCGGCAACCGACAACTGCGCGGTGGCAACCGCGTGCTGGGTGCACCGATGCACGCCACTGCCGTCATCGATGGCAAGGCGCTGGCCGGTGCCAGCGGCATCGCATCCATCAACCAGGCCAGCGGCATCGCCAACACGACGCTCAACGTCGTCAGCGCGACGCTGGCCCGACAGGGCATACGCGAAACCGACGATACGGCCTTGGCCGCCGAGGGTTCCGCGTTGGCAGGGGGGCGGGACGACGCCGGTCGCGGCGTCGCGACGGGCACCCGCAGCGCCGGTGTCACCAGCACCGCGCTGCGGGGATTCGACGGGGTCCTGCAACTCAATCAGATCGCGGGCAGCGGCAATGACACGGCCAATGTGCTGGGCCTGGTCGTGCAGGACCGCCCGTGACAACCACCCAACCGATGCACCACCTGATGAGAGAGAGGGCACCATGAAAGCGACCGTCAAACGGACCATGCTCGCCATGGCGATTGCCACTGCCTCGACCGCCGCTGCGGCCAATGGCTGGGACAACCAGAACGCCAACGCGAACATCAACCACACCCACACCGTCAGCGAAACCCGCAACGAGACGCACAACCACACCGACAACGACGTGCGCAACCGCACCGTCAACGTCAATGTGCAGAAGCACAGCACCATCCAGGCCGACGAACGCAAGGAAAAGAACAACCACGGCGTCGACGTGAACCTGGAGAAGGACCTGCGACTGAGCACCGACATCAATTTCTCCGGCGACCCGAACATCACCGGCGACATCGACCTCGACTCGGCGGCCATCGCCGTGATCGACAACCGCCAGTCGATCAGCAACAACGCCACCAGCAACAGCCTGGTCACCAACAGTGCCTCCCTCGGTGACAGCGTGGGCGCAGGTGCCTCCGGCAACCTCGGCTTCAACGTGGTATCGGGCGACAACAACGCCCAGGACAATGCCGCCTCGTTGTCCGCCGCCGACGCGTCCTTCAGCTTCGGCATGGCCGACGCCGAGGTGTTCGTCAACCAGGCCGGCTTCGGCAACGCGACCATGAACTCCGGCGTGACCAATGCCGCAGGTCTCGGTGGCAATGCCTTCGGCGGTGCGTCAGGCAACATCGGCGTCAACATTGCTTCGGGCAACAACAACGAGCAGAAGAACGCGCTGGCGGCGTCGGTCGCGACCACCGCGGTGGCGCAGTCGAGCATCAGCTCCAACCAGGTCTCCACCGGCAACACGGTCAGCAACGCCGGCTTCGTGCAGTCCTACACCGATACCGTGCAGGTCGGCATGCGTGGCGGCGTCAGCGGCCTGACCCTGGCCTATGGCGCCGGCACCTACCGCGGTACCGGCAACGCCTATCAGATGGCCAACTACTATCTGGATACCTGGAGTGGCGAGCTGCCACACCCGGGTGGCAGCAGCACCGGCCACATCGACCTGGACGACGAAATCCAGAACGCCACGATGAACCCCAACCGGCCGGGGGTGGGTGGCCTGGGCTTCGATACGCGTGAGAGTGGCACCAGCCAGTTCGTCGAGCTGGGCGTGGCCGACCTGTATGCCAGCCTCAGCGGCACGGTCAGCACCACGCGCTGGGTGAACGTCAACGCGACCAACACCTCGGCCTTGTCGGGCAGCGCCTTCTCCGGCGCCTCGGGCAACATCGGCGTGAACGTGGCCGCGGGCACCGGCAACCTGCAGGCCAACAGCCTGGCCCTGGCAGTCGCCCAGCCCAGCACCGGCGGCGGTGGTGGCAGCGGCGAGTAAGCGCAACACCCCGGCCGTCCGCCAATGGCCGGGTTCCCGGGAGCTCCTGTTCCTCCTCCCCCTTGGGACAGGGGCTCCCCCTTGCTGCCGGAGAATGCGATGTTCGGCCACCGTCTCTCGATACGCCTGCTGGCCTGCCTGCTGTTGCTGGGCGGCGCGTCTGCGCGGGCGGGCGACGTCGGCTTCGCCGGCGTACTGCCCAATGGCGCGCTGCTGCAGCAGAAGGTGGAGAGCATGCAGGAACGGCGCTACCGCAACGTGGTACGCCAGCACACCGATTACAGCTGCGGAGCGGCCGCACTGGCGACCATCCTGCGCCATGCCTACCACCTGGACACCGACGAGGCGACGGTGATCGAAGGGATGATGGGGGTGTCCGACCCCGCGCTGGTGGCCGAGCGCGGTTTTTCACTGCTCGACATCAAGCGCTATGTGGAATCGCTGGGCATGCGTGGGCGCGGCTATCGCATCGATGAGGCACGCCTGCGCACGCTTCGCGTTCCCGGTCTTGTCCTGATGGACGTGCGCGGATTCCGCCACTTCGTGGTGCTCAAGCAGGTACGCGACGGCGTGGTCGAGGTGGCCGATCCCATCCTTGGCAACCGCAGCCTGGCGCTGCCTGAATTTCTCGCTGCCTGGCCATCGCGCGCCGTATTCGTGGTGATCGGCAGCGATTTCGATCGCAACACAGTCCTGCTGCAACCCAGCGAACGACCCAGTGCCCGCGCGCTCTACGCGCGACAGGGGCCGATCACCGATGCCGAACTGGTCGACTTCGGCTTCAGCCACGCCGACCTGTTCTGAAGGAGGCTCCGCCATGTTCCGCCACCGACTGTTGATGGCCCTGCTGCTGGCCTGCCCCGCCCTGCCCCTGCAGGCAGCGGACGCGGCGCCCGGGCGTGGCCTGAAGGAAATTCCGGATCCCGAACTGAACCTGATGCGCGGCCGCTACACCGTAGGTGGCAATACCGTGGCCTGGTTCGGAGTGACGATGGTCTCGCAGTGGCAGGCCAGCAACGGAAGCGTGCTGCAGGGTGCGTTGACCCTGGGCATGGACTTCCGCGGCGGCGGCAGCCCGAAATTGAGCTTCCAGCCCAGCGTGCACGTGACCGCCGCAGATGCGCCGCTGCCTGACACGCAGGGTCGCCACATCGACAGCAGTGGCCTGGCCAACGCCAGCGGCCTGGTGCAGAGCGTGCAGGTGGCCGGCGATGGCAACGTCGCCCGCAATGCGACCACGCTGGTGGTGCGCAACGGCACGGTGCCGGCCCGTTCGTATGACGGTGCCCATTCGCTCAGTGCGCAGGGTGCAGGCGTCTCGGCCTCCGCGGTGCTGGACGGCAACCAGGCACGCCTGCGGTTGCAGGTGGATGGCCAGGGCCTGGTCCAGCAATGGATACGCAACGGCAGCGTCGGCCAGGGCATCGCCCTGAACGGTGACGGCCAGATCGCCAGCAACCAGCTGCGGCTGGAGCTGGTGCGGGATACCGCGGGCGGCAACCTGCCGTTGAGCCAGAACGTGGCCCAGGCGATTGCGATGGACCGCGGCATGGGGCCGGGCCGGTAGCACCACGGCACGGCGTTGGGGGAAGCGTTCCACAACGCAGGACACGAACATGCACACCCTGATGAGGATCACACCGTTGGCGCTGGCGGCGCTGGCGGGCACCGCCTTCGCCGCGCCACCCGCGGCGGAAGATGGCGCCGACGTGCAGGCACTGGCCAACCAGCTGGAGCAGCTCAAATCCAACTATGCGCAGGAAGTGCGGCGGCTGCGCGAACTGGACATGCAGGTGCAGGCCATGCAGGCGCGGCTGAGTGGGAAGGTTGGCCCGATGGCCCTGTCTACGGCTACGGCAGTCGAGCGTGGCGCGACTCTACAGACTTCGTCGGGTGGCGAAGGCTACGCCAGTACCGCCGCCGAGGCACAGCAGGCGAAGCAGGAATCGCGGCGCAGCGTGGATGATGTGAAACAACAGCAGTCGGCGCTGTTCTCGCGCCGCTTCACCGTCGAGAACAGCCTCACCTACGCCCGCTACGACCGCAAGCAGCTCACCCTCAATGGTTTCCTGGCGCTGGACGCGATCTTCCTCGGCAACATCGCCATCGAGAACGTTGAATCCGATTCGCTCACCTACAACCTGGCCGCACGTTGGGGTGTCAGCCCGAGCCTGACGCTCAACCTGGACGTGCCTTACCTGGCGCGGCGCACCGTCTACCAGAAGGGCGGCGCCGGCGGTGCGGCGGCCGCGATCGCGCAGGAAGAAACCAATGGCAACGGGCTGGGCGATATCGGCCTGAGTGCGAATTACCGCTTGTTCGGCGAACGCGGCTGGCGCCCGGAGACCGTTCTCACTGCCGGCGTGACCGCCCCTACCGGGCGCGCACCTTACGGTCTGGACTGGAAGGTGATCGAGCGAGACGACGATGACTACATCCGCTTCGCCGTACCCAGGGAACAGCCCACCGGCAATGGCGTATGGCAGGCCAATGTGGGCCTGTCGATGGTCAAGACCGCCGATCCGGCGATCCTGTTCGCCAACGTCGGCTATGTGCATTCGTTCCCGCGTGGTTTCAGCGACATCGACAGCAACCCCGACACGGTCAACCCGGGTGACGTGAAGCTCGGCGGTGCGGTCTACTTCGGCGCTGGCGTGGCCTTTGCGTTCAACGAGCGCACCAGCCTCAGCCTGTCCTTCAGCGACCGCATCAGCGCCCGCGCTTCCACCCGTTTCCAAGGCGGGAAGTGGATGAAAGTGATCGGCAGCGACGCCAACGCGGCATCACTGAATCTGGGCGTGACCTACGCGCTCAACCAGCACACCACACTGGTGACCCTGCTGGGCATCGGGCTGACCCCGGATGCACCGGACTTCACTCTCGCCTTCAAGATCCCGTACATGTTGTAGCGACAGCGCCAGGCACGGCCCTGCGCCCCGGCAGGGCCTGGATTCATCTTCCGGCACCACAGCGGTCCCTGCCCGCTGCTATATTCAGCCCAGCTCGGCAGGCATGGTGCCTGCCCTCGAATCACAGGGAGTTGGACATGGGTCTGGTACAGGCGGTGAAGGGTGCGGTCGGTGGTGTGCTGGCCGACCAGTGGAAGGACTTCTACACCGTGCCCACGGGCCTGCCCTCGACGGCGGCCCTGTTCGCGGCGGTGCCGCGTGGCCCCAACGCCGGCCGCGGTTCCCACCCCAGC
>NZ_JBHHMJ010000786.1:0-324 GCF_042136455.1 Stenotrophomonas sp. 3diitr2024 | reverse complement strand
ACAGGTGCAGCCCACCGCCAACACCACGGTGGAGGTCAGCTGTCCGGATGCGGGCGGCTGGCGCCTGTTCGTGCCGGTAAAGGTGCGGCGCAACCAGACCGTACTGGTGCTCAACCGCCGCTTCCTGCCTACCGTGCTGCGCAGGGAGATCGAGCTGGCCACGCGCAACCGCACGCCGTTCTCGCTGCTGCTGCTCGACCTGGATCACTTCAAGGCGTTCTACGAAAAAGAGCCCGGCCAGGTGCCGGAGACCTACACCATGAGCCACATCGCCGGTGGCTACGTGTTCGACCGCAAGGGCCGCCTGCGCCTGTTCGCGCCGTA
>NZ_JBHHMJ010000785.1:0-7459 GCF_042136455.1 Stenotrophomonas sp. 3diitr2024 | reverse complement strand
GGAGGCAGTGCCGACCAACGGTCGGCACCCACCAGGGCAGGCGGCGCGATGCCGACCAAGGTCGGCACCTACCGGGGGCGCAAACAAAAAAGCCGCTGCGGGGCAGCGGCTTCTCGCATCAGGCGGCGCCGTAGCGCCAGCGGGTCAGAGGTCGACCCGGCGGGCCTGCATGAACTTGTTGCCCCAGTAGCCACTGAGCAGGGTGTCCACGCGGACGTCCTTGCCGGAGCTCGGTGCGTGCAGGAAGCGGCCGTCGCCGACATAGATGCCGACGTGGTCGACGCGGCCCTTGCGGCCGAAGAAGACCAGGTCACCTGCGGCCAGCGCGGTGCGATCGTTGATCAGTTCGGCGTTGTCATCGTGGGCCATCTCGCGCGAGACGCGCGGCAGCTCGATGCCCAGGGCCGAACGGAACACATAACCGACCAGGCCGCTGCAGTCGAAACCGCTGTCCGGGTTGCTGCCACCCCAACGGTACGGGGTGCCCAGCAGGGTCATCGCGCGGCGCAGCAGCGACTGCACCTTGCCGTTGTCGGCGGCGGTACCGACAACGCTGCCATTGGCGGCGCTGCTGGTGTCGTAATTGGCGAGCAGGCGGCTGAGGTCGCCGGCCACCACGGCCGAGCGGTCCATCAGCGGAATGGTGTCGTTGGCGGCCAGGTGCGGCAGCAGGGCGGCCAGTGTGGCACTGGCGGCGGCATCGACGCGGCTGCGCTGCGGAGCGGCAGCCTCGGCCTTGGCGGCCGGTCGGGCGGCGCTCTCGGCCACCGGGGCCGGGGGCACATCGGAACGGTTCGGAGCGGTCTGCGACCAGGCCGGAAGGCTGGTCAGGCACAGTGCCAGGCCAAGCAACAACGGGCGGGCACTGCGTGAAGATACGGAAGTCTGGCCTTCGCTTTTCAGGTCGTCAGTCGTCACGCGTCGGTCACAGGAAAAAAACGATGGGGCATCATGCCCTGTAAAAGCGCCGATAAGTTAAAAATTCCGTTAGTAAAACGTTATTGCGGTAGTGATTTCCGTCACAGTTTTGAACATATCGCCTGTTCATTTTAGCGAAGGACGCGTTTCGCCCCCGTGTAGTGGTCTTTCCAATAGGGGCCGCTGAGCGAGTCGAGGCGTACCGTTCCGCCGGTACTCGGCGCGTGCACGAAACGCCCCTCACCTACATAGATGCCGACATGGGTGACGCTGCCGCGGCTGCCGAAGAACACCAGATCGCCGGTGGCCAGGCGCTGCGGATCGATCTTCGGGCCCTGTACCGCGGCCAGGTCGCGCGAGGTGCGCGGCAGTCGCAGGTCCAGCATTTCCCGATAGACATAGGCGACCAGGCCGCTGCAGTCGAAGCCCGAATCCGGGGTATTGCCGCCATAGCGGTAGGGCGTGCCGACCAGGCTGATGGCCCGCATCAGCACCGAGTTGGCGGCCTCGGGGTTGTCCGGCACGGTCTTCGGCCAGTTCGCCGTCGGCGGCGGCGGCGCCGGGCGGGTGGCCTTGCCGCCTCCACAGGCGGTCATCAACACGGGCAGGGCCAGCAACAGGGCCGGGGCGAGAAACCGGCGCGGGCCGGACGAAACTGGCGTGATGTGCATGATCTCCGGATAATGCGCCACCTTGGATTGGCCGTCATGATGGCGGCGTCCCCGCCGGGCGACAACCCGCCCCAACCCGCCTGCCTCCGGCAGATCCAGACAGAGTTGCGCATGAAGATCGAAAAAGACCGCGTTGTCCGCTTCCACTACACCGTTTCCGAAGTCGGCCAGGAGCCGATCGAGTCGTCCAAGGACCGCGGCGAGCCGCTGGCGATCCTGATCGGCCACGGCAACATCATCCCGGGCCTGGAAAACGCCATGATGGACAAGGAAGCCGGCGCGACCTTCAACGTCGACGTCAAGGCGGCCGATGCCTACGGCGAGCGTCGTGAAGGCCTGTCCCAGCGCGTGCCGAAGAAGCACTTCGGCAACACCAAGCTGGCCCCGGGCCAGCAGGTCGTGCTGCAGACCAACTTCGGCCCGCGTGCGGTGACCGTGCAGAAGGTCGGCATGAGCGTCGTCGACGTCGACCTGAACCACCCGATGGCCGGCAAGGACCTGCACTTCGACGTCGAGATCGTCGACGTGCGCGAAGCCGGCAAGGAAGAGATCGACCACGGCCACGTCCACGGCGACGGTGGTCACCAGCACTGATCGCAGCGCGATCGTGATGGATGCAGCGGCCCGCTTCGGCGGGCCGTTGCGTTTCTGGAACACGGCGCGGCCATCCATGGCGTACGGGCCGGCGGCATAATGGCGGACCTGCCTGACGGACGCCCCGTGAACGCCGCTTCTCCTTCCCTGCAGCCGGTCGCTTCCGGCGAACGCATCGCCGTGCTGGACGTGCTGCGCGGTGCCGCGCTGCTGGGCATCCTGCTGATGAACATCGAGGCCTTCAGCGGACCGCTGGACCTGGCCTTCACCGGCATCGACGTGCATTGGCAGGGCATCGACTACTGGGCCGATGCCTTTGTGTACGTGTTCGTGCAGGGCAAGTTCTTCACCCTGTTCTCGCTGCTGTTCGGCGCCGGCTTCGCGGTGATGGCGCAGCGCGCTGAGGCCGCCGGGCGCGACTTCACCCCGTTCTATCTGCGCCGCAGCGCTGGCTTGCTGCTGATCGGCCTGTGCCACGCGCTGCTGGTCTGGTCCGGCGACATCCTTGTGATGTACGCGTTGGTCTCGTTGCCGTTGCTGGCCTGCCGGGAGGCGCCGCGCAGCTGGCTGCCGTGGATGGGCGTGACCGTCTATCTGGGCGGCGTTGCGCTGATGCTGCTGGTGGGCGCGATGGTGTCGATGGCTTCGACCGAAGAGGTGCGGGGCATGCTTGCCGAGGCGCAGCAGAGCATCGACCTGCAGCGGCAGGTGTACGGGCAGGGCAGCTGGGCGCAGGCCACTGTGCAGCGCCTGAGCGAGTTCGGCACCTCGATGGGCGCGCTGCTGATCACCGGCCCGGAAGTGCTGGGCATGTTCCTGATCGGCAGCTGGTTCGCCGGCAGCGGCGCGTTGGCGACGCCGGAGCGCTTTCCGCGGCTGTACGCGGTGCTGCGTTGGGGGGCACTGCCGCTGGGCCTTGTGGTCACGCTGCTGGGTGTTGCCTGGAAGCCCTATCTGGCGCCGGGTGCCTACGGCCTGCCGGCGACGGCGGCGATGGCGCTGGTGACGATCGGTGGCCTGCCGATGTGCCTGGGTTACCTCGCGTGGATCGTGCATTGGCGTGCGCGGTTGGCCTGGCTGGCACCGGTCGGGCGCATGGCGCTGACCCACTATCTTGCCCAGTCGCTGCTGTGTACCTGGACCTTCTACCAGTATGGCCTGGGCAGGTTCGAGACGATGCCGCGCAGCGTGCAGCTGTTGTTCGCGCTGCTGCTGTTTGCCGCGCAGGTGGTCTTCTCGCACCTGTGGCTGCGCCATTTCCGCTTCGGCCCGATCGAGTGGATATGGCGTGCGATGACCTATCGGCAGTGGCCATCGATGCGGCGCAGCACGGAGCAGGGGTGAGCGATGGGCACGCATGCGCTGTGCCGATCGGCCGCGCGCCCGCGCATCCTCACGTCTGGCTTGCAGCGGGGCATGGCATGCTCGGCATCAGCATGAGCGCCGGCACCGGCCAGCTGATCGCCGATCTCGTCTGCGGCCGCACGCCAGCGATCGATCCTGCCCCTTACCGACCCGAGCGATTCCGATGAGCACTGCACCTTATGATTACGACCTGATCGTCCTTGGCGGCGGCTCCGCCGGCCTGGCCGGCGCCATCCGCGCAGCACAGCATGGCAAGCGCGTGGCGATGCTGGAACCGGGCGAACTGGGCGGAACCTGTGTCAACGTTGGTTGCGTGCCGAAGAAGGCGATGTGGCTGGCGGCCGACCTGCACGAGCGCATCGGCCTGGCCAATGCGATGGGCTTCGATGTCGAGGCACGCCCGGCGCTGTCGTGGAAGGAGCTGGTGATCCATCGCCAGGCCTACATCACCAACATCCACACCAGCTACCGCAAGCGCCTGGATGAAACCGGCGTGGTGCGCATCCCTGCGCGCGGCCGTCTGCTCGATGCGCATACCGTGGCCTGCAGTGACGGCGTGCATTACAGCGCCGAGCACATCCTGATCGCCACCGGCGCGCATCCGCTGCGCCCGGATATTCCCGGCGCTGAACTGGGCCTGGTTTCCGATGACTTCTTCGATCTGCGTGCGGCACCGGCCGAGGTGGCGATCATCGGTGGCGGTTACATCGCGGTGGAGCTGGCCGGCCTGCTGCAGGCACTGGGCAGCAAGGTCAGCCTGCTGGTGCGCGGCCAGCGGCTGCTGGATCGCTTCGATTACGAGCTGACCGATCAGCTGGCCGAGAACCTGAAGCAGCAGGGCGTGCGCATCCATTTCGGCTATCGCCTGCGCGAACTGCAGCGCGATGGCGAACGCGTACGTGCGTTCGGTCATGACGGCCCGATCGACAGCGTGTTCGATGCGGTGTTCTTTGCCACCGGCCGCCGCGGCAACAGCCGTGATCTGGGCCTGGAAGCGCTCGGCATCGGCATCGGCGAGCACCAGCAGGTGGAGGTGGACGAATGGCAGACCACCTCTGTGCCGAGCGTGCACGCGGTGGGCGACATCGCTGGCAAGGTCGGCCTGACGCCGGTGGCGGTGGCCGCTTCACGGCGGCTGATGGACCGCCTGTTCGGTGGACGTCCGCAATCGAAGATGGATTACGAGAACGTGGCCAGCGTGGTGTTCTCGCACCCGCCGCTGGGTGCAGTGGGCATGAGCGAAGAAGAAGCGCGCGCGCGTTTTGACCAGGTGAGCGTTTACCACAGCCGTTTCCGCCCGATGCTGCAGGCGCTGGCCAACGGCACCCAGCGCAGCCTGTTCAAGATGGTGTGCGCGGGCCAGGAAGAACGGGTTGTTGGCATCCATCTGCTGGGTGAAGCGGCCGACGAGATCCTGCAGGGCTTCGCGGTGGCGGTGAAGATGGGCGCGACCAAGGCCCAGTTCGACGACACCGTGGCGATCCACCCGACCTCGGCCGAGGAAGTGGTGCTGATGCGCTGACCTGGGCGGTTGTAGCGCCGAGCCTATGCTCGGCTGCTTTTCGCCCCGCCTTGGCGGAGTCGGGCGCGGGCTCGACGCTACAGGATAGCAGGCGCCCCTATGCGACAATGGGCGCCCCCAACGTCTTACCGGGCCGCTCTGCGCGGCCCGCCGTCGTCCGATGTCCACTCCCGCTTCCCGCATCGCTACGGCTTCCCCGCGCATCGCGCTGGGGGGTATCGGCCTGGCCGCGATCGGCGCCATCGCCGCCTCCGGCAAGGCCATCATCGTCAAGCTCGGCCTGCGTCATGGCGTCGATGCCACCTCGCTGCTCGCCCTGCGCATGCTGATGGCGCTGCCGCTGTTCGTGCTGATGGCACTGTGGGCTGCGCGCCGGGCAGAGCCGCTGTCCTGGGCCGACCGCGCCCGCGTGCTGTGGCTGGGCTTCACCGGCTACTACCTGTCCAGCCTGCTCGATTTCCAGGGCCTGCAGTACATCAGCGTGACCCTGGAGCGGCTGATTCTTTACTTGAACCCGACCCTGGTGTTGCTGATCAACGTGCTGCTGGCACGGCAGCGGCCGGGCCGCTGGCAGATCGGCGCGCTGGTGCTGAGCTATCTGGGCGTGCTGCTGGCCTTTGGCCACGATCTGCAGCGCGAAGGTGGGCAGATCATCGTCGGCAGCCTGCTGGTGCTGGGCAGTGCGCTCAGCTACGCGCTGTACCTGTTCGGCAGCGGGCAGGTGGTGGCACGCATCGGCGCGGTGCGGTTGACCGCCTACGCCAGCTGCGTGGCCAGCGTGCTGGTGCTGCTGCACTTCGCGGTGACCCATCCGCTGCCACTGCTGTGGCAGGCACCGGCACCGGTGCAGTGGCTGTCGTTGGTCAATGCCACCGTGTGCACGGTGCTGCCGGTGCTGGCGATCATGCTGGCGGTGCAGCGCGTGGGTTCGTCGCTGGCCGCGCAGGTCGGTATGCTGGGCCCTGTTTCCACCATCGTGATGAGCCTATGGCTGCTCGACGAACCGATGGGGCCGGCACAGATCGCCGGCACCGTGCTGGTGCTGATCGGCGTTCTGCTGGTGACCCGCCTGCGGCGCTGACGCCGGAGCAGGCGCGTGCGCGCATCCTGGCGGTGATCCGCGCGATCCCGGCGGGGCAGGTGATGGGCTACGGCCAGGTGGCGATGCGCGCGGGCCTGCCCGGGCGTGCGCGCCTGACCGCGCGCATCCTGGGCCAGAACGACGACCCGGACCTGCCCTGGCACCGCGTGCTGCGCTCGGATGGGCGCATCGCCATGGAAGAAGGGTCGGCGGGCTGGCGCGAGCAGTCGCAGCGGCTGCGTGCCGAGGGCGTGGTGGTTGAGAACGGCCGGGTGCGGATGCCCACGACCGATCCGGCGGTTGTGCTGGATGCTGCCGTTTGGGGCCCGGGCTGAGCATCGCTGGCGACTGAACAGGCCGGACCTGCCGGTCGCCAACAAGGCGCGGTGCTGCGGCTATGATGGAGGCCGTTCCATGCCGGTGCTCCCATGTTCCCGCGTCTGCCAACCGTCACCAAGGCCCTGCTGATCGCCAACGCGATCCTGTTCCTGCTGCAGCAGCCGTTCCTGCTCGGCATGCAGACCTTCGAGCCGTTCATGCTGCAACCGCTGCAGCAAGGCTTCGATGCGTTCTCGCCGGGCGGCAACTTCCAGCCGTGGCAGCTGCTGACTTACGGTTTCCTGCATGGCAGCTTCATGCATCTGTTCTTCAACATGCTGGCGGTCTTCATGTTCGGCGCGCCGCTGGAGCAGACCTGGGGCGAAAAACGCTTCCTGCTGTATTACCTGGTCTGCGTGGCCGGTGCCGGTGTCTGCCAGCTGCTGGTGGGTACGCTGCTGGAGAACCCGGCCACGGTGCTGGGGGCCTCTGGCGGCGTGTTCGGCCTGCTGCTGGCCTACGGCATGCTGTTCCCGAACCAGCGGGTGATGCTGCTGTTCCCACCGATCCCGATGAAGGCGCGCACCTTCGTGATCCTGTTCGGCGTGGGCGAACTGGTGCTGGGCATGACCGGCTGGCAGCCGGGAGTGGCCCACTTCGCGCACCTCGGCGGCATGCTGTTCGGCTGGTTGCTGATCCGCTACTGGCGAGGGCAGCCGCCGTTCAACAAGCGCCGACCGCCCGGCCCACCGAAGCGCCCGAACCATCTGCGCAGCGTCAAATGATCCGAAGGATCATTTTCGAACGCACCGCGCTGTACGCGCACGAGCACGGCTACGACACCATCAGTTCGTCGCTGGGTGACGCGCGCCGCAATCAGCGGACGCGCGAACCGGTGGCGAAGAAGTCGTGCAGGTCGTGCGCGAAGGTATCGAACTTGCTGATGGTCGCGCTGTTGATCTTGCTGAAGAAGTTGAAGGCGAACACGGC
>NZ_JBHHMJ010000780.1:0-3960 GCF_042136455.1 Stenotrophomonas sp. 3diitr2024 | reverse complement strand
AACGGCGCGCCCCTGGCGCGCCGTCTTGTTTGGCATCGCTCCAGCGGTGCGTCAGCGCTTGGCCTTGCACCCCGTGCACACGCGCTCGACCTTGTAGCCCTTCGCCCTCAGCTTCTCGACCACGCCATCACTGCCCAGCAGGTGCAGCGTGCCGACCACCACCAGCGTACCGCCCTGCCCGGCCTGCAGGTACGGCTGCAGCTTCGGCACCCAGGCATCGTTGCGACCGGTGTTGATGCGCTGGTACAGCTGCGGATACTGCTGGCGCATCTCTGCCGCCATCTTGGTCCACAGCAGGCGCTCGTCGCCGCGACGCCATGCATCATGCAGCAGCCGCGCCTGCTCATCTGCCTTGCCGGCCTGGTCCAGTGCTTCGGCCAGCATCTGCCGCTGTTCCTGCACCGTCATCCCGTCCAGCATGCCGATCTGGGTATCGATATCTTCCAGTCCCGCGGTCTTGCGGCCGGTCTTCTGCGCGCGTTCCATGAAGTGGCGGTCCAGGCCCAGCGCCGGGTCCAGGCCCAGCTTCTGCATCTGCCCGATCGAAATGCTCAGGCCGACGAACCAGGGCTTCATGCCCTGCATCTGCGCCAGCGGCAACTGGTTCTGGGCAGCAAAAGCCTGCAGCTTCTGCCAGGTGGCCGCATCCAGATCACGCTTCAGCTCGCTGCCATCGGTGCGGGTCGCAGCCTGCACCATGCGGCTGGCCAGCTGGGGCGATTGCATGTCTTCCGGCGACAGTTCGAACACCACCCGCTGCGAGGCTTCGAACGCCTGCTCGACATCGGGCGACAGCGGGTAGTCCTGTGGCTTCAGCAGATGGAACGATCCCAGCAGGTACACGCGTGCATCGCCCGGGCCGGTGACTTTCCACAACAGGGGTACCGGCGGCTTGGCCGCGGTTGCGGCCGCGGCCGCGGCAGGGCTGGCCTGGCCATCGCGGGCCGTGGCCGGTGGTGCCACTGCGCAGGCCGCCAGCAACAGCGCGGTACGGAACAGGTGTTTGATCGGCATGGTCAGCCTTCTCCTTCAGGCAGGTGGTAGGCCTTCTCGCCCGCTTCCACGCGCAGGTCCAACCGGTTTTCCGGCGGCGCCAGCGGACAGGTCGCGTAGGCGGTGAACGCGCACGGTGGGTTGTAGGCATGGTTGAAATCGATGCGCACCGTGCCGTCTGCAGCGGGGGCATCGGTATCCAGATAGCGCCCGGCCGGATAGCTGCCGCGGCCGCTGGTGCGGTCGGCAAAGATCAGGAACAGTGGCTGCCCGGGCGCACCGATGGCCTCCAGGCGCCAGCTGCGGCCATCACGTTCGAACTCCACCGCACCGGCATTGGGCATCTCGGTGGTCAAGCCAGTGATGTCGACGATCGGCAAGGTCTTGCCCGGCGGATGCGCGATGAAGCGCGCCTGCACCTGCCAGTCCGCGCCGCCCGGCCAGTACTGCAGGCCGGCGAAATCACGCCGCGCAGGTGCCTCGGCATGCTTGACCCGCAGCGCGTCCCGTGGCCCCCGGCGGATGATGCTGAGCTGGCCCTTGCCGCCATCGAAGGCCAGCAGCGTCGGCTGCGCGTCCTTGTCGGTGTCGACGCGGATGCGGCCACGCACCGGCTGGCCGTCGTGGCTGACATCGACACCGGCTTCAGGCGTGAACCACCACTGCGTCCCTTCGCGACGCAGCAGGCCCAGCCTGTCCGGGCCAACCGTCAGGCGGATGCCGTTGGTGGCGCCGCTGCCAACGAAATGGGATTTGTTCTGCAGCCAGTGCAGGCCGACCAGGGCCGTCCAGCCATCGGGCCGGGTCAGGTCCTGGTAGCGCGCTACACGCCATTGCTGCTGCGCGGCCGCGTAGGCCGGATCTTCAGCGGCCGTCGGCGCCGGCGGTGTTGCCGGGCTGCAGGCGGCCAACACCACGGCGGCCAGCAGGCCCGCCATTCCCCGATAACGCATCGATGCTCCCCTCAACGTCCGCGCAGGAACCAGCGGTCGATCTCCGCCAGCGAAAAACGGGCCCAGGTCGGTCGGCCGTGGTTGCACTGGCCGGACCGTTCGGTGATTTCCATGTCGCGCAGCAGCGCGTTCATTTCCGGCACGGTCAGGCGCCGGTTGGCACGCACCGCGCCGTGGCAGGCCATGGTCGACAGCAGTTCGTCGCGTGCACTGGCCACGCGGCGGCTCTGGCCATGCTCGCGCAGGTCGGTCAGCACGTCGCGCAGCAGTCCTTCCGGTTCTGCATGCGCCAGCAGTGCCGGAATGCTGCGCACGTGCAGCGAACCGGGGCCGGCCCGGGTCACCTCGAAGCCGAGCGCCGCCAGTGTCTCGGCTTCGCTTTCTGCAGTGTCGGCCTCGCGCTCGCCCACCGCCAGCGTGATCGGCACCAGCAACGGCTGCGACTGCAGGCCGATGCCATCGTGCGCATTCTTCAGGCGCTCGTAGCCGATGCGTTCGTGGGCCGCATGCATGTCGACCACGATCAGGCCTTCAGCGTTCTCGGCCAGGATGTAGATGCCATGCAGCTGCGCGATCGCGTAGCCCAGTGGCGGTACACCCGCGTCGGCACTGGTCACCGGCAACCCGTTCTCGCTCGGCATCGGCGGCAACGCCGCTGCGCGTTCGACGCCGGCGGGCGCGGCGTACAGCGCGGCGTAGGCGGCCGGTGCATCGGCCACCTGCAGGCCCAGCGGTTGCTGCGGACGCCAGCCTGAAAACCCGCCACCACCACCTCCCGAGCCGGGCGCAGCCCCGCGCACCAGCCCGAACCCCGACGCGCCGGCGCTCGATGCCGTCGGGACGGCGGCTGCGTCCACCGGATGTGCGGGGCCGGCACCGATCTCCTGCGCCGACATGCCGGCACGGGTATCGGCCAGCGCATCCTTCAACGTGCGATAGACGAAATCGTGGACCAGCCGCGAATCGCGGAAGCGCACCTCGTGCTTGGCCGGATGCACGTTGACGTCGACGCGGGTCGGATCCAGTTCGAGGAACAGCACATAGGCCGGCTGGCGGCCGTGATACAGCACGTCGCCGTAGGCCATCTTCACTGCGTGGGCGACGCTGCGGTCACGCACTGAGCGACCGTTGACGTACAGGTACTGCTGGTCGGCGCTCGCGCGCGAATAATGCGGCTGCGCAATCCAGCCATGCAGGCGCAGGCCGGCGCCGCTGTGGTCCACGCGCACGGCCTGGTTGGCGAAATCCTCGCCCAGCGTTTCGGCAAGGCGCGCATCGGAATACAGATCGCCCGGCTTGTAGCGCCGCGAGGCCTTGCCGTTGTGCGACACGCGCAGCTCGACATCCGGCCGTGCCAGCGCCAGCGAACGCAGCCACTCTTCGATATGGCCCAGTTCGGTACGCTCGGCGCGCAGGAACTTGCGCCGCGCCGGCACGTTGTAGAACAACTCGCGCACTTCCACCGTGGTGCCCGGCGCATGCGCGCGCGGGGTCACCTCGCCGATCTTGCCGCCTTCGATCTGCAGTGCCGAACCGTGCTCGTCGTGCGCGCGCCGCGAGCACAGGGTGAAGCGGCTGACCGATGCGATCGACGGCAGCGCTTCTCCACGGAAACCGAGCGTGGCCACCGATTCGAGATCGTCAAGATCGGCGATCTTGCTGGTGGCATGGCGCGACACCGCCAGGGGCAACTGTTCTGGCGCGATGCCGCTGCCGTTGTCGCGGATGCGGATCAGGCGCACGCCGCCCTCTTCAAGATCGATATCAACGCGGCTGGCACCGGCATCGATCGCGTTCTCGACCAGTTCCTTGACCACCGACGCGGGCCGTTCGACCACTTCGCCCGCGGCGATCTGGTTGATCAGGATCTCCGGCAACGGCCGGATCGGGCGCGGATGGGTAGCAGACGTCATGCGGGGATGATAACGGAGGCTGCGCATGTAGAGTCGACTGTCAGTCGACTGCTCTTCGCCGGCCACCGAAACCCCCACACTGCGCGCGCAGTCGACTGACA
>NZ_JBHHMJ010000768.1:0-744 GCF_042136455.1 Stenotrophomonas sp. 3diitr2024 | reverse complement strand
CAGATCCCTTTTGCGGCGCAAAAGGGATCTGACCCCAGCCCCGGCATGCTGCGCCGCATCAGCAGTGACGCCTGTTGTCGCACGCAAAGTGCGTTCTATACTCGGCCCATCACGCAGTCGCTCAGCCGTGGTCCAACGACTATCAGCCAGGGGTAACGAAGAGTGCGGAATTACGATCTGGAGTTCCTGAAACGCTTCTCCATGGTGATCGCGCTGCTGGCGACCATCACCCTCGGCCTCATCCTCCTTGCCGCCTACATCCACACCCGGATTCCGCCCGAGGTGTCGCCGACCGCGGCCAAGCGCACCGAACAGCGCATCTCGCCCACCGGCGCGGTCTATGCCGGCAGTACCGGCGCTGCCGCGCAGGCCGCCGCCAAGGCCGCCGCGCTGGCCAAGGCCGCGTCGCAGGTGGCCTACGGCGGCACCAAGGATGGCAAGGTGATCTTCGACAACCTGTGCACCGCCTGCCACACCACCGGCGTGGGCATGGCACCGACGCTGGACCATTCGCACTGGGACAAGCGCATCGCGCAGGGCAAGGACACGCTCTACAAGCACGCCATCGAGGGCTATACCGGCCCCGACGGCGGCATCATGCCCCCCAGGGGCGGCAACCCGGCCCTGACGGAAGAACAGATCCACGCCACCGTGGACTGGATGCTGGCCAATCTGAAGTAAGCGGTAGTGCCGGCCGCTGGCCGGCAACCACACATCGCACGAGGGTCATGAGGTTGCCGGCCA
>NZ_JBHHMJ010000766.1:0-3251 GCF_042136455.1 Stenotrophomonas sp. 3diitr2024 | reverse complement strand
AAGCGGCGCTGACTGTGCGATCAACTGGGTATAGCCGCGACTGGGTAGAGTCGACTGTTGGTCGACTGACTTTCGTACAGCCCACGAAAACCCCGCGCTTCGCGCGATAGTCGACCAACGGTCGACTCTACCTCGCTGGCGTCTACGCCTCAGCGCGACTGCACGAAACCGGCGTACAGCGCGAACAGCTGCTGGAAGTACCGCCGCGTCACTCGATTGCGCATGACACCCTCGCCGATGGGAAGTTGGTCGGGCCCAGGGTGGGAAGGCCGGTCCGGTCCCTTCCCACGGCCGGGCCGCGTGGGCGTATTGGGCCGCAGCGGCGTTGCAGGGAAATGACCGGGCAGCGTAGCGCGTGTGGCACAGACCGGAGTAGGACCGGCCGCTGGCCGGCTGCCGTCGTGTATCTGAGCACGATTGGGGTTGCCGGCCAGCGGCCGGCACTACCCGATCAGGCTGCCGTTACTTCATGCAACGCCAGCCAACGCCAACGGCCGTCTTCCTGCCGCAGCACGGCCAGTGCTTCACGCCAGGCCATCCCACCTTCAGCAACGCCCTGCCCTTCACGGTAGCGCAGCATTGCCAACGGTGCCGGCACCGCAATGAACTGCAGGGCATCGATTTCGATACACAGGCCCGGGCGGGCACCGTGGCCGCCAGCGAACATGCCGGCCAGTGCTTCGCGGTCCAGGCGCTGCCCAGCAATACCGACCATGCTGAAGTCGGTGCAGAAATGATCCATCAGCGCATCCAGCGTACTGGCGGCTGCTTCCGCACGGAACCAGGCCTGCAGCTTGGCGATCAGATCATGGAACTCGTTCTCTGCGGTCATCGTCATTGCATTGTCTCGGGTTGGGAAAGAGAGATCGATTGCGAACGGCGCAGCAGCGCCATCGGCAGCAGCGTCATTGCAGCGGCCAAACCCAGCGCCACGCTGGTGGCGCGTGCCGGCAGCCATTGCATGGCCAATGCCAGCAGCAGTGCGATGGCGGCGGTGCCGAGGCAGAAGCTGAGCTGGCGGTTGAGGTTCCAGAGTGCACTGGCATCGCCCAACGCCTCACCTTCCACGCCATGGAAGGCCAGCGTCTGCGCGGTGCTGCTGCACAGGCTGCCGCCGGCGCCCATCAGCGCGAACAACAATCCGGCCAGCACGAAGGCCGGCTGCGGCAGCAGCGCCATCAACAACAGGCCGCTGGCCTGCAGGAGCATGCCGGCGCGCAGTACCGCGGCCGGACCGAAGCGAGCCAGCAGGCGCTTGCTGGCCATGATCGCGATGGCCGCAGCCAGCGCCCAGGGCAGCATCAGCGCGCCGATGCGTGCCGCGCTGTAACCGGCGTGGTGCAATTGCAGGGTACTGACCAGTTGGCTGCCGATGAACACACCGGGTACGGCGAGATACACCAGCATCGCCAGCCGCAGCCCGCGATGGGACAGCAACGACCAGCGCAGCAGTGGCTGCGCCTGCCGACGTGCATGCCGCAGGTGCGTCGCCGCCAGCAACAGCGCGGCCAGCAGCAACACGGCACCTGCACCGCGATGTCCCGATTCGCCCAGCCAGGTCAGCGCCAGCAGCAGCGCGCCCAGCGCCAGCATCGCGGTGGACAGGGCATAGGCCTGCAGGCGCGGCGCACTGCGCGCGCAGTCGGCCGGCATCCAGGCCAGCACCAGACCGATGGCCACCACCGCCAATGGCAGGCTGGCCCAGAGCACGCCGCGCCAGGACAGCCACTGCACCAGCAGCCCGCCCAGTGCCGGTGCCAGGGCCGGCACCAGAAGCGCCACCAGCAGGATGCGACGGGTCAGCGCGCCACGTTGCCCGGCCGTGCATTGCCGGTACGCCGCGGCTTGCGCCACGGGAATCAGCAGACCGCCGGCCAACCCCTGCAGCAGGCGCCATCCGAGCAGCCAGCCGATCCCCGATGCGGAACCTGCCAGCGCAGCGGCAACCGCGAACAACAGCAACGCCACCAGCAGCAAGCGACGCTCGCCACAGCGCGCGGCCAGCCACGGCGCCAGCGGAATCACCACGCTCAGGCCCAGCATGTACGCCGTGCCGACCCAGGCCAGGGTGCTGACGTCGGCGTGCAGCTCCGCTGCCAATGCCGGATAGGCCACCGTGGCGATGAACATGTTGACCAGATCCAGGGCGAATACCAGCAGGAAGATCGCCTCATGGCGCAGGCGGGGGGACGGCATCGGCGGCGCTCCAGCGAGGAAGCAGCCAGCATGCCGTCCGGACCCCATTGGAAAAACACGACGGCAGCTGCAACACTGTCAAATCTGTTTTGACAATGGATCGCCATGGTCAGCCTTGATCGCTTCGATATCTTCCGTGCCGTGGTCGAAGCCGGCAGCCTGACCGCTGCGGCCGATCGGCTCGGCCTCAGCCGCGCGGTGGTCAGCTTCAACCTGAAGCGGCTGGAGCAGGAGCTGGGCGTGACCCTGCTGTTGCGCAGTACCCGCCACCTGTCCCTGACCGAGGCCGGCGAGCAGTTCCTGCAACATTGCGTGCAGGCACTGGATGCTGCGCAGGCGGCGATCGATGCCGCGCGCCGCGACCAGCACCAGCTGCAGGGCGTGCTGCGCCTGACCACCACACCGGAGTACGCCCAGCTACGCCTGATTCCCGCGTTGGAGGCGTTCCGCGCGCAGCACCCGGCCCTGCAGCTGCACCTTTCAACTTCTCCAGCGCCAGCGGACCTCATTCCCGAACGCTTCGACCTGGCGATCCGCCTCGGCCGCCTGCCGGATTCGGGCCTTCACGCCAGTGAACTGGAGTGCCACCCACTGTGCGCGGTGGCCGCCCCCTCGCTGCTGGCGCGCCTGCCCTCTGCCGAGGCTGCCGATGACCCGGCACAGCTGGGCACCCTGCCCCGCCTGGGCTATCCGCGCCTGGCCGATGTGCCGGTGATCGCGCCTGATGGCAGCGGCGCCCTGTTTGCCACCAACCCGGGCAACGCGGTGGTACGCGTGGATGGTGCCAGCAGCCTGCGCGCGTTCGCCCTGGCCGGCGCCGGGGTCACCGTGCTGCCACGCTGGCTGATCGAGGACGACCTGGCCCAGGACCGGCTGCGCCCGGTGCTGCGCCAGCACCGCTTCCCGCAGCAGAGTGTCTACGCGGTCTACCCGCACAGCACGCAGCCCTCACCGAAGGTACGGCAGCTGATTGATTTCCTGCGCGACCGGTTCGCCACATAAAAAGGGGACGGAGGGGATTAAGTCGTTTATGCATAAACGACTTAATCCCCTCC
>NZ_JBHHMJ010000756.1:0-40142 GCF_042136455.1 Stenotrophomonas sp. 3diitr2024 | reverse complement strand
GGGGGGCGTGAAATGGCTCGCGCACGAATCCGGAGAGGCTCCATGTCGTACGCCAGCAGCCCCCTGAGTCCTGCCGCTCAGGTAGACTACCTTGTTACGAGTGAGAAGAAGCGGCTTGGTTGGCTTGTGGGTGGTCGCGCGCGGGTGCTTGGCCGAGACCTGCGCGCGGGTTCGAGGCCGTAAGCTATCGCCACGCGCCTCGGCGTGAGTCTGCAGAGCGCATCTAGGCGGCTGTAGGTGTCGGGCATTCAGGCACGGACTCGGCATCATTAGTAGCAATGCTTGGCACAGATGTAAGGCCTGTTTGACCCGGCGACCATTCGGGCCGACGTGGCGTGATTGCTGCGAACAGCCGGCAGGCCATTTACCAATTCTGTTGCGCTTATGAGCTGGTAGTGTCGGACCTATGACGCGCTTCGACCTTCCTCACGTACTGGAAGATGGGGACGCCCGAGTACTGATCCGTCTCTGGCTTGGCATCGGGCGAAAGGGTGGCTGCCGCCACGCGCTGGGATGCAATGTTGTCGGCGCCCACTATGGCTTCGATGTGGAAGATAGGGATGCCGTTACGAGCCAAGCCATTTCTTAGTTCGGCGATCGCTGCTTTCACAAGAGATTGCGCGCGACCTTGGCCTCGAAAGTTCTGATGCACAGCGTAGCCTATGCCATAGCAAGGGATGCCGGGTTCGAAGGGGTCGCTGGGAGTAAAATTCACCAGGGCGGCGACCTTTGGGCCTTCCAAGCGCACGTAGGTGAACCGTGGTTCTCCGGCGGGCCGATCAGCGTAGACGAGCACACTGGGATCCAGTTCTCCGGGGCGAGGCACCACCATTCGGTTCTGAAGTGCGCGTTGGAATGAGAGGAGGGCTTTGAGCGGGTCGGTGAGTTCGGGCACGGCGGCATCCTTGGCGTCGGTTGAAAGTACCCATCTTCGCTGGTGAACACCGCTGCCGCCAAGCTCTTTCTGCTTCTTCCGAGCATGAGTAAGTGCTTAGAAGGATTGAGTCTTAGCTCGACCCATGCGAGGGGCAATGGCTCCCTCAGGAAGCTCCGGCCCTCAGCGGCACCCCTGACTGCATGGCTCTCGGGTCCGTCCGGGTCTTGCCGCTTCACTGGTCGGTCACTCTCTCCGGCAGTCTTTGCGAAAAGCTCCTAGAAATAGGGGGGGCTTCTACGACCTTCGCTACCCGCCGCTTACCCATCCAACTGCAAAGATCGATTCTGCGCGATCTGCTGCCGAACCCGGCCTTGCACTTCGGATTGTATCCAGAGTGCGCGCCGACCAATGTGGATAGAGCGCGGGAAGCGGCCAGCCTTGATCTCTCCGTAGATGAAGGTGGTGCCATGCCGCTCATCTGGCGCACGCAATCGAGCGATGGTAGCTCTCCCAGTTTTTCAACCGCGCCCATGCGGTAAAGCGTTTGGAGCCGGCTGACGACGTGTGCTGCAAGATGGTGGAAAGGATGCTGCGCCGGTCAGCGCTGCGGTGTTGGATGCCTACGAGGCGCATTGGGTGTAGGTGCCCGAAAAGTGACATGATTCGGCCTTCTTGTAAGTGTCCGTGAAAACGGGGGGGGAACTCCTGGGGAGCTTGCAGCAGTCAGCCGTGGCGGCTATGCAAAAAATTGGAAAAGTGGCTACGGTCGATGCGCCGTAAGAGGACGCCCCTCAGCTACCACAGTGCAAGCGTGACGCTATCGTCCCCTCCCTGTCCGCTGCAGCGATGTGCCTCGCGCACCACCGCATTCAGAAGATGGTCACTTCCAACGCAGCCCAGCGGCACGGCCTCACGGGTTAAAGATGGAAGCGGGGTGTCAATTGCGTCGCCACCTTTCATCAGATTCCGCATAGTTGCATTGACTCGCCATCTCCCTTCGCTAGACTGCCGCACCTCTTGCGTGTCTATAGGGGCGCCAACCTCGACCTAGATTTGTGCGATGCCGTCGGGCTATGAATTGACCTCGCCTCTGCGCTACTCAGCGTGAGGCGGGCTACTTAGAAGGTCTGACCCCCACTCCAGCCTCTACAGGACTAGCGCGTTGTCGTGAGGCTAGGAGAACGGAAAAGTACAATCGACTGATGTTCGGAGTGAGACATGTCTATCCCAAGTGCTCAATGCAGATTGGTAGCTAAGTACGAACAGAAAATATTTGGAGGCAAACCCCTGGTCCGGGAATACCTGGATGAGGCAGGGGCTGCGTCAATCGACATGTTGACCTGTCTGGACCCCGTCGACCCGGAGATTGTATCGATCGGAACGATCGGTGTGTCGGAGGTTGCGTTGATTACAGGTTCTGACGATGAGCTCTTCACGAGAGTTGAGCTATGTGCCGCAGCGCTCGCCTCTGAGGGCTACTGGGTGAATGCCGTTGCGTCAGTCGCGCTCCACATCATAAAGAATAAGAGATCTGTATTTCCGGGGTGCGTTGTGGAGAACATATTTCGTGATTACATTCCAAATCCAAGGATGCCTCACGTTTATCTGGCTGTACCATTCTTCTGGAATGAAGATCATTTTCCGCAGCTTGATATTCCGCCGCTGCAGGTCAACTGGCTTCAATGCATCTCGATCTACGAGGAGGAGCGCTTTTTTATCCAGGAATTTGGCAGCGACGCCTTTGAAGCCCGGCTCGTCGACCAGAATGTGAACACACTGGACATGTCGCGGCAGCGGGCAGTGCTGGATTGATGTGTTGACGCCCTGGCTGAGTCGGCCGGTCGAGAAGGGGCGGCATGATGCCGCTCATCACCTCGATCTGGTGTAGGACCGATGCCAGCGGTCTCGCGAGATACCACTGTTCCATGGGGTCATCCATCGATAGTCGACGAGGCCCGGCTGCAGGCAGGGATGGCCGATCCCCTGAAGGGACCAAGCCTCGGACATAGTTCTTGATGAAAGTTTGGCCAGGTCGAATATCGCCGCGCTGAGTGCGCAGAAGAATGCACTTACCCGCGTCGCCCACCCCTCGGCTTGTTGTGGCACAACGGATAACTCGAGCACGACCGGAACGCCCCGTGCGGCCCATTGCGGTCCACGAACACGCCCACCTTGCACACCGGGCAGCGCTCTTCGTGGATGGCCGCGCCTGAAATCGCGGTCACTTCCACTGCCCCGTCCTCCACCAGCTCATCCAGGAACGGCGAGTGCCTGCCCTGCACGGTGAACATCGCAACCGATCGTCGCGCACGCGTCAGCGCGACATAGAACAGGCGTCGTTCTTCGCTCAGCGGATAGGTATCACCATCCGGCATCGCCAGCGAAAGCACCGGGTCATCGGCGCGCAGGCTCGGGAAGCTGCGGTTGATCATAGCCGGCAGGATCACGTAGTCCGCCTCGCGCCCCTTCGATCGATGTGCGGTCAGGAACTCGACGTCCATCGTGCTGCCAAAGGCCGTCTTCCAATCCGAAGGCACCGCACCGCGATCCGCGCGATACCGCCCCAGAACGAATACAGTCACGCGCCCGTTGCGGCCCTGCGCCACCGCGCCTGACAATAGTTGCTGGTGCAGTTTCGACAGGTATTGGCGAACGCCATCCTGCACCTCCTCACGCCGGTTCATCTGGAACGCCTGCAGCACCGGGCCCATTGCCGGCGCAGCAGAGCGGACCTTCTTGGCGATCTGCGCGGGGTTGCGGCTGATGAAGCGGCTGGAAACATCACACAGTGCCTGCGGGCATCGGAATGTCTGCTCCAGTTTCAGCACCTGGCCATGCCCCATCCATTCACGGAATCCGGTCATCACCGAAACGTCGGCGCCAGCGAAGCGATTGATCGACTGCCAGTCATCGCCCACCGCAAACAGATAGCGGCCCGGTTGGCTGACCAGCGCACGGCAGAGGCGCGCACGGGCGCGCGAGGCATCCTGGAATTCGTCGGCCATCACCAGATCGTAGGGTGATTCATAGTGGCCCTGTTCCAGCAGCCCGGCGGCCATGTTGAGCATGTCCTCGAAATCGATGCTGCGCTCGTCAGCCAGTGCATCGTCCCAGGCCTGGAAAACCGGCCCGGCGATCTCCAGGAAGCGCCGGTAGCGTTCCTTGAACTGATCCTCAGGCATCTGCCGCAGGCGTGCGGCCATGTCATCCAGCGTCAGGCAGTTGCTCTTGGCATGCGCAATGAAGGTGCGCATCAGGCCAATCAGGTCTGCATCCGGCATCGGCTTGGCGCCCTGGTCAGGCAGCTCGCGGTCCGGGTGCGGGTCGAGTTCGACACCAGACGCACCCAGCCGCTCGGCAAGATGCTGCAGGGCCTGTCCACTGCGCAGGCCGAACGACGTCGTTTCGACCAGTGCGGTGCCGCGTGCCGCATGCTGCTGCCGCTTCCAGCGCATCCCTTCGCTGTAGTTGGCAAAGTGCTTCGGCGGCTGGCCATCGGCATCCAGCGCAAAGTGCTCGTGATACAGCTGGGCGTCCGGATAGTAGAAGTCAGGACGATACTGGCGGTGGGTATCCGTCGCGGTATCGAACTCGTAGCGCCGCTCGTAGTCGTACGCCACGCCGTTGTAGAACAGCCAGTCGGCGATGACGCACTCTTCCAGGCTCTTCACTCGCTCACCCTGCAGGGTACGCATGTAGGGCGTGCCATCGCGGTCGTAACCATCGGCCATCATGTCGGCACCCAACGGCGGCAGATCGCGTCCGAACACCAGGCGGAACATGTCCCACTGGGTGCGGAAGTGGGTCGAACGGTCCTTCAGGTCGTCCACCAGTTCGGCCAGCTTGTTGAAGCCCAGCGTTGCGTCGACCGCCCATTCCGGGATATCGGGCTTGCGCCCTGTGGCCTTGGCGATGAGGGACAGGCCCAGGGCGTGGAAGGTCCAGGCTTCCACCATGGTGTCGCCCATGCCGAGCCGGTCGAAGCATCGCTGCGCGCGCTCTTCCAGCTCCTGAGCGGCGTCCTTGTTGAAGGCGAGCATCACAATCCGTTCGGGCTGGAAAAAGCCGCGATCGATGGCATAAGCGGCCTTGGCAACCATCGTGGAGGTCTTGCCAGAGCCGGCCGCGGCCACGACCTGCACCCGGTTGTCGAAGCAGATGACGGCGCGGGCCTGCTCCTCGGTCAGCGGCCTGCTCTCGACCCGGTCCAGGAAGGGCTTGGCCAGACCCAGTTCACGGGTCGCCATTGCCTCATTGGCGTCCGCCCACATGGCGGGCCAATCCAGCTGCCAGTCGTGCAGTGCATCCAGTGCCATGCGGTGGCGGTCCGAGTGCAGGTCGTCATGCACCTCCTCGTCGAGGAACAGCTGCTCCAGCTCGGCTGACGTGAGGGGCAGGGACGGGCGTTCGGCCAGCAACGCCTGCTGCTGTTCGTACGTGATCCAGCGGCGGCCGGTGGTGCCTCGGTCGGTAAGCGCATCTGCCTCGGCCAGCCACGCCTGGATCTGCGCCAGAACGTGCTCAAACAGTGCCTTGCGCCCTCGTCTGGAGCGCGCGAAAAGCACGTGCTGAACGGCAGCGGCAAGCCCGGAGCCCTGGCTGTTGGGCAGCCCATCCACGGACAGTGCTTCACCGTGCTCGGTCGTCAGTTCGACCCGGGACCAGAGCACGCCGCGAACGACCCGCACGCTGTGTTCGTTCGCCACATGCTGGTGGTATTGCCTGCCGTCGATCAAAAGCGCGAGCTGTTCGCCATCCAGCCGCAACTGCCAGTCCGGCGAGCGGGTCACACGCTGGCCCCAGACCGAGGGGCGCCATTCCATAGACATCCAGATACTGCCTTGCGTACGTCACCGGGCGTAAAGCGCCCTTGCCGCCCCATGATAAGGCGGCTTGGCGTGGCACGCTGCGTTTTCCGGTCAGTCGCGCGCGTGAGCCAGCGATGGCATTGCACCCTCGCCAGCGCGACAGGCGTCAGGCGTTCACATCCACGACGATGCGGCCGCGCACCTTGCCGGGGATGATCTGCTCATAGACATCCAGCACCTCGGCGAGGCCGATCTGCTGCACGGTGCTTTCCAGCTTTTGCGGGTCCAGGTCGGTCGCAAGCCGATCCCAGGCGCGCTGGCGAACCTCTTGTGGGGCATTCACCGAATCCACGCCAGCCAGGGTCACGTTGCGCAGGATGAAGGGCAATACCGAGCCGTGCAGAGCGTCGCTCTGCGCCAGGCCGCACGCGGCCACGGCACCGCGATACTTCGTCTCGGCGATGGCGTTGACCAGGGTAGGGCCGCCGGCCACATCCACCACGCCGGCCCAGCGTTCGGCACTCACCGGCCGCTCGCGCGGCTCCGAAAGCTGCGCACGATCGATGATCTCGGCCGCACCCAGGTTGTGCAGATACTCAGCATGCTCCGGGCGTCCGGTGGCGGCTACCACGCGATAGCCCAGCTTCGACAGGATCGCCACCGCAATCGAGCCGACGCCACCGTTGGCGCCAGTCACCAGCACATCGCCCTTCTCGGGCGTCACCCCGGCATGTTCCAGGGCCAGCACGCACAGCATCGCGGTATAGCCAGCGGTACCGATGGCCATGGCGTCACGGGTGCTCAGGTTGCCAGGAATCCGGTTGAGCCATTCGCCGCGTACGCGGGCGCGCTGTGCCAGGCCGCCGTGGTGGCCCATGCTCAGGTCCCAGCCATTGAGCACGACGCGGTCGCCTGGCTTGAAGTCGGCCCTGCTGGATTCCAGTACCACGCCTGCCAGATCGATGCCGGGAATGAGCGGGAATCTCCGGATGATCGGACTCTTGCCGGTGAGCGCAAGCGCATCCTTGTAGTTGAGCGTGGAGTACTCGACCTGCACCAGGACATCGCCGTCCATCAGGTCCGCCTCGTCGAAATCGACCAGCTCGGTCGAAAGCTGGTTGTTCGTCTTGCCGGTCAGCAGGGCTTTGAACGTCATGGATGGCCTCACATTGATGGAATGGGGCCATGCTAGGCTCGTGCCACTATTGCAACAAGAACGATGATTTTCCGTAGGTACTATGGTTTTCCGGAGTATGCATGCGTAGCAGGCGTTGGGATGGCAAGAGCGGGTGTGCGGTGGAAGTCACGCTGTCCGTGATCGGTGGCGTGTGGAAGCCGATCATTCTGTTTCACCTGATGACCGGCAAGCGACGTTTCATGGAACTGACGCGGCGGGTGCCTAATGCCACCCAGTCCATGCTCACAAGCCAGCTGCGTGAACTGGAAGCCGATGGCGTGGTGATCCGCCACGTGTATCCGGAAGTGCCGCCAAAGGTGGAATACGAGCTGTCCGAGTTCGGTCGCACGCTGGTGCCGGTGCTGCTGGCCATGCGCGAGTGGGGCGAGACCTATCGCGGCCATGGAAGCACGGAAGGCGATTGCCAGAGTTGAAGAGACTTTTGGCTCTGCGCGAGCGCATTGGTGGATGCGCTCGCGCCTGGATGGGTCAGGCCGGCTGCGCTTTCCGGCCCTGCACCACCCGGGTGGCCAGCAGTGCCAGGGTGACCAGCCCGGAGGCGATTGCCAGCCACAACAACAGCAGGGAGTTGTCCGCTTCGCCAACGGCCATCGCCACGGACGGGTCTTTGGCGTTGTAGCGGATATCAATTTCCTCCGCCTCGTCGGTGGCACGCATCCGATTGCCAAGGTCGTTGGAGACCGCGATCTTCTCGACGCGTGATTGGCCGTCTTCAGTTTCGAACTCGACATTCAGGACGAAGTTGCTCTTTCTGCCCCTCTTCTCATCCCAATGCACCTCGGTGACGAGGCCCACCGCATCGCGCCCTTCAGCGCCATCAGTAAGCGCATGACGATGATGATCGTTGTAGGCGGCCACGGAGAGTGCGACCGCCACGCCAGCGGCAACAAGGATGTTGCGCCAGGAAGTGAATTCCATGATGAGCTCCTGATCCATTGAGGTCGGCGACTATAGTCATCAGCTCGCGGATCTCGTATGAAAATGGCGCGGCGCGCACATTCCGTTGTGATCAGATCTCGCGCTCGAATATAGCTCTGGGCGCTTCCATGCAACGGTTCCCGGTGTGTCTCCAGCGCGGGCCGATGGTGTTCGAGCTGGAAGGGAAGGCCGTGCGTATTGCGACTTTCTGCGCGATCGCCATAGCCGGTGTGTCGTGTCCGGCTCGAAGTGATCGTTGGGTCCCACGCGCAGGCAGGCGCGATGTACCAACGAAGCGCGTCAGTCGGTGGGCGGTTCGCCATCCCGTGACGCAACCAGCGTAGGAACGTGTCAGCGCGGACTTTTCCTACTTTCCATCCACGACGGAGTGCGCCCATTATCGCCGCGCCAAGGCACTCGCCCTGGCCGGGATTGGCGTCTCGAACTTACGTAGTACAAGGCGTCGTAGTTGCAACGTATGTTGCGATCACGACAATGCACTCTCTGTCAGTTCATGGCGGATGGTGCGTGGGGGTCTTAGGGCCCGTCGGCTTTCGTACTACGTATCCGGCACGCCAACCCGCACCGTCCGCCACCTTGCATCTGCAGGTGGCCACATCGTGAGGTTGCCGTCATGCCCGAACGTCTTCCCGACCATCCCCGCCTGCATGCGCTGCTGGGCGCCGCCGTGCGCGATCTTCCCGCTGCCTTGGCCGAAACGCTGGAGGACGCGCTCCGCGAATCCGCCGAGTTCGTCACGCCATCGGCATTCTTTGCACATCTGGCAGGCCACGGCAGGAACCTGCGCGCTGATGGCGAGGCCTGGAGTGAAATGTGCCTGAGCCCCGGCCGCGCCTTCGACATGGCCCTGGCGACCCGCAGCATTTCGGGCATCACGGCGTTGACCGCGGTGCTGCACGCTGCGCATGTGGCGCGGGAGAGCGACGATCCCGCCTGCTGTCCCTCCGCCGCCGTGGTCGAGGGCCTGTTCAACGCCTGCCAAGTGCTGTCACTGCAGGTAGAGCGCTGCCTGGTTCCATGAAGGGCTGCGATGCGGTTCCTGTTCCGTTGACGCCCGGCTCCTTATAGTGGCGCTGGAACCCTGCAATGGAATGCCCATGCACGTGATGTCCCCGAGCCGTTGCCTGACGCTTGCACTTGCCGTCGCGGTGAGCGCCAGCGCATGTGCACGGTCACCGTCCACCGAACACGAAAGGAATCCCGCCATGTCCGGCGCAACGCAGACCGGCCGCACGATCAACGGCCACACCTATACCGATGCGCCCGTGGACGTGAAGCTCGGGCCGAATACCTTCCGCATTCCAGCCAACTACCTGGACAGCCAGATCGCACCGTGGCCAGGCGAGGGCGTGACGCTGGTCATCGAGTGGCCGGACATGAAGCCGACGGCGCCGGGCGCCCGGGCCAATCCGCGTACGAATGATTTCCGGAAGGAGATTGCTGTGGCGATCGACTACATCGATCGTGCGCCAATCGAAACATCATTGGAGCGCTTGTCCTCCAACCAGGCATCCACCGAGGAGGGGTCGGTGGAGCGAAAGGATCCTCGGGATCGGCTCGATCTGCGGATTGCGCAGCCCGATGTCATGGGCCTGACGCCTTACGCCATCGATGAAACGAGGATGGCGGTTTTCTCGAAGGAGTACGAAGCACGCTATGGACAACCGCCCACCCGCAATCCTGCCTATGAAGATGACTGGTACATCGCGCGCGCTCCCAACGGCAACCTGACCACATTCATCAAATGCGAAAACACGGCGTTCCGGGGGGACGGCGTTCGACTGCAGGGCGATCAGGTCATCAGTGAGCAGGGACAAGCCGCCGCGGGGTGCTTCCACTATTTCTCGGATGTGGAGAACAAGCTTTCCATCTCGCTGAACTACAAGCGGGCCTTCCTGGCGGACTGGAAGCGGATGGAAGATGCGGTGCGGGATGTTCTCGCGCGCTCCCGGGTCCGGAAGTGAGTGCATTCAGGAGCAGGCGATGGGCGGATTGACGCAAGAAAATCTCAAGATTCTGGCCAGCTATGCCAAGGCTGGAAACCGCGAGTTGTACTGGAACTATCTGTCGCAGCTGCCGGACGCGGATGGCTATGGGACGCTTGCGCTGGGCGTGGTTCGCAACGACAGCTTGCCTGGCCGCGTTGCAAACAGCTATGCACAGGAGTATGCCCGGCATCAGGAAGGCAAGGGCTCCGGCTTTCCCGACGCGCAGCTGAGCGAGCGCCAATGGGAGATGTTTGGGCAGACGCTTCTGCGCCAGGACCTGGAGCGACGCCTGTTTTGGATGGAGCAGGGGCGATCCGACCTGGCACTGAATCTTCCCGGCAAAGACGTGATGCTGGCTCACGACCGCGCATTTGAACGGCATGAACTCGATCCCAACTGCTGGACGCCGCGCGTGTTGCTGCAGGCGGCTGAACAGAAGAGCGGCCCCGAGAAGCTGGAGCAGATCTGGACCAACATGCTCAACAACGACTACGCCGGCGGCCCGCGCGTAGGCAATACCAGTGTCGATGCCATCAGCCAGATGGGATGGGCGAAGGGCGGCCAGTACCTCACCCGGTTGAGCGTGCTGGAAGCCACTCAGGCATTGGAAGGGCGCTCGGCGGTCGATCCGAACGTCATCGGTGGCAACAGCTACTACGCAATGTACTTCGCAGCGGACAGGAAGTGGGCCAGTGTCAGCGCGGGCGGCGGCCACATGTCGATGCGGGAGATCACCGACCCCGCCCGCATCGCCGAACTCAACGACGCGCGCGAGGTCCGTCTGGAACGCCAGGAAAACCGCACCCAGTTCCACCCGGACGACCCGTACCGGACCATCACCCGCAGCCCGCTGACCGCCGCCGTGGACGACGTGCCGGATCCCTCGCAGGCACCGACCCGCCTGGCCGACATTGGTCCGGGCCACCGCGACTACGCACTGATGCAACAGGTGCGCGAAGGCGTGGCCGCGATCGATGCCGGCGCCGGGCGTACCCACGATGAGAACAGCGAGCGCCTCGTAGCGAGCGTGATGGCATTGGCCCGTCGCAACCAGCTTGAACGGGCCGACCATGTGCTGCTGAGCGCGCAGACCGCCGAGCATCCGGCCGGCCGCAACGTGTTCGTGGTGCAGGGCGAGATGAGCGATCCCGCGCATCTGCGAGCCGTCATGCCTACGGACACGGCAGTGCAGACGCCGGTCGAACACTCGCTGCGGCAGATCGAGGCCGCCAGCCTGGAGCGACAGCAGGCGACCATGCAGCGCCAGCAGGACAACGACGTCCACGCGCGTGACAACCCTGCGATGCGGATGGGCTGAAGTTACGCAGCAGAGCCGCGCGGGCGCCCGGCTCTGCTGGAAGGCCTTCTCAGAAGCGGTAGGCCGCCTGCACATACACCCGCCGCGGCTCGCCCGGGAAATGCCCGTTGCGTTCGATGAAGCCACTGGCTGCGTACACCTTGTCGAACAGATTCTTGACGTTGGCCTGGAACTGCCACTGCTTCCACGTGGTCTTCCAGCTGATGTCGAATACCGTGTAAGCCTTGACCGTCTGCCCATCCAGGCTGACACGCTCGCCCACATGGTCAGCGCCGAAGCCGATGGCCGAGTTGATCGACGGCAGGTCGTAGCGTGTCCACAGGCCGAGCTTGTTGCGTGGCGCATTCGCGAAGCGGTCGCCGGAGGCATTGGTGATGCCATTCGGTCCGGCGTCCTTCACCCGTGCGTCGTTGTAGGCGTAGGTCAGGTTCACCACCCAGCGCTCGGTCACGTCGGCCAGCAGGTCCAGTTCCATGCCTGTGCTGCGTACCAGGCCCAGCGCGGCCAGCTGGTTCACGCCGTCACGCACTTCGCCGGTGGCCTGCACGATGTTGCTGCGGTCGATGCGGTAGGCCGCCATGTTCAGGGTCACACGGTCGGCCAGCAGGGATTTCAGGCCGATTTCCCATTGCCTGCTGCGCTCAGCGTCGAAGGGCCCACCGGCCGCCGGATTCTGGTTGGCGGCACTCTGCGGCACGAAGCCACTGGCGACGTTGGCGTACAGGTTCACGCCGTCCCGGGCGGCAAAGGTGCTGCCCAGACGCCAGCTGAGCGCATTGCCATCCACGCTGCTGCCACCCATGCGGTCCTCATCCTTGAAGCCATCCCAGCGCAGTCCGGCCAGCACATGCCAGCGGGTGCCCAGTGCCAGCTCATCCTGCAGATAGCCGCCGTAGCGTTTGCTGCGGGTGGCGGTGCTGCGCCAGGGCAGGGTGGCCAGGTTGTAGTCGTGCCAGGTGCTCGCGCCATAGACCGGGTGGAACAGGTCGATGCCGCGCACAGGGCCGGCGCCGCGTGCCAGGTCGGCACTGTTGGCGGTCTGCGCGGTGAAGTCGGCGTCGAGCTGATACACGTCGGCACCGAACAGCACCTTGTGTTCGATACGGCCGGTGTTGATCCGCCAGACGGCATTGCCGCTGGCGGTGAAGGCCTCGTTGTCGCGGATCTGGTTGCGCAGCTGGCGCGTCATCCACTCGGCCACGCCGTCGCGATCACGATCAATCAGCCCCATCGGCTCGTGGTACATCTGGTGCTCGTTGTTGCTGAACCAGCGCGCGGCAATGTCCACGTCCAGGTTGTCGCGCGGTGCGAAACGATACTGCGCCAGTGCGACCTTGGCGCGCATGTCGAGGAAGTCACTGGCCTCGTTGTGGTTCCATCGCCGGTCGGTCAGGAAGCTGCCTGCATCGTTCACCGGCACGCCGCGCAGGCGGTTGCCGCCCAGGTTCTGGGTGATGTCGGTGAACTGCAGCACCAGTTCGCCGGTCTGGCCGACATCGAAGGCCAGCGAGGCATCGCCGATCACGCTTTCGCTGTCGGTATTCCAGCGCACGCCCTGCTCGCTGTCGGCATACAGGCCGGCGCGATAGCGAATGCTGCCGCTGGCATTCAAGGGGCCGGTGCCTTCGATCGATCCGGCGCGGAAGTCCCTGTCGCCTGCCTGCAGCTCGATGCGGCGTTCGGCGCGCGCCTTGGGCTTGCGCGTTACATAATTGATGACACCGCCCGCATCACCACCGCCGTACAGCGCACCGGCCGGACCTTTCAACACTTCCACGCGTTCGATATTGAACAGTTGCGGCACCGAGAAGCCTGCATAGGGATCACCGCGAAGGCCGTCGTAGAGCACGTTCTCCTGGCGGAACCCGCGCAGGGTGACGCCGGCATAGCTGAAGAAGCTGATGCCGCTGATGCTGCGGTACAGATCGGTGACCTGGCGCGCCGCCTGGTCGTCGATCAGCTCGCGCGGCACGACCTGGATCGACTGCGGTACCAGTTCCAGCGGGGTATCGGTGCGGGTGCCGACAGCGGCATCGTCGGCCCGGTACAGGGTCTGCGCGCGGCCGCGGACTTCCACTTTGTCCAGATCCTTCGGGGCATCAGCGGAGGCCTCGGAGGCCAGTGCAGGTGTAGCCAGGGAAAGGGGCAGCGCCAGGCAGAGGGCGTGCTTGAGCGGGGTTGGAAGGGGCATCAGGGGGGGCGGGCTGGGTTGCAAATGAGAAAGATTAGCATTTGCGGCGCGTCGTGGCCTATCCCCCGAATGCGCTATGGACGCAGGCCCGGGTCGGTATAGGGGGTGCCGGCCAGGGCCACCAGCACGCCGGTCCCGCCGCGTACGATCAGCTGCAGCATCGCCTGGCGCGGATCCTCACCCTCCTGCTGGCTGGCCAGGCCTCCCTGATAGGCCGCCACCATCGACGCCAGCAGCATCGCCGCACCCAGGCGTGCCTCGGCATCATCCGCTGGCCGCCCGACCGCGCTTGCCATCAACAGCGCGAGGTCGTCGGCCAGCTGTGCCTGCAGCCGTCGTGCGTGTGCCACCAATGCTGGGCTGCCGGCCACCGTGGCCCAGAAGGTCGCCGCACCAGGGTTGATCCGCAACAGGGGATGGCCGCTGTCGAGCAGCTCCCTCACCAGAGACTGGAAGGCGGCCAGCGGCGTCATGCCGCGGCGCGCCGCCATGCCCTCGCGCAGCAACGCCCGCGCCTCCTCGTCGCGGTCGAATACCAGGTCCTCCTTGCTGGCGAAATAGTTGAAGACTGTCTTGCGCGAGACCCCGGCGGCCTTGGCGATCTCGGACATCGACACCGCCTCGAAGCCACGCCGGATGATCAGCGCGGTGGCGACATCGGAAATTGCCTGTCGGGTCTGTGCCTTGCGTTGCTCGCGACGGCCTTGGGGCGGGGTCATGGCGGTTGGCTTGTGTAAACGTACACCGAGTGTAACATTGTGCGCACCAGAGCGCCGGGCCGGCGCAGGCGGGGGAACCTGATGCTGTACGACGTTGTCATTGCCGGGGCCGGCCCGGTCGGCCTGTTCCTGTCCTGCGAGCTGGCCCAGGCCGGCTGTTCGGTCCTGCTGCTGGAGCAGGCTGAGTCGCCCGATTCAGCCCTGAAGCGCCTGCCCTTTGGCCTGCGCGGCTTGAACGCGCCCACGTTGGAAGCGCTGGATCGGCGCGGCCTGCTGGACGCGGTCGCAACCCGCCAGGTGCTGAAGCCGGACAAGGGCGCACCGCCGCCCGGCACCGCCCATTGGCTGGCGCAACCGCGGCCGCTGGGAGGCCACTTCGCCGGCATTCCGTTCGCGCTGGATGACGTGGACAGCGGGCGCTGGCGTGATCGCCTGCCGACCCCGGTACCCATGCAGATGGCGGTGGAGCTGCAGTCGCTGGAGGCGGTGCTGGCCGAGCGCGCAATGTCGCTGGGTGTGCAGATCGAGCGGGGCTGTACGGTGCAGGCAGTGCACGCACACGACGCACAGATGCAGGTGCAGACCGGTCGCGGGCTGATGCGGGGCCGATGGCTGGTCGGTTGCGATGGCGCCCGCAGCACGGTACGCAAGCACTCCGGCTTCGAGTTCGCAGGGACGGCGCCCGAGTTCACCGGGTACACGCTGCAGGTTGAACTGGCCGATCCGTCGGTGCTCACCCCGGGGCGTCGGTTCACCGAATACGGCATGTGCAATTTCAACCCGCCGGGCGTGCTGGCGCTGGCCGATTTCGACGGTGGCGCAGGCCACCGCGGGCCACTGGACCTGCACGCCGCCCAGGCGTTGCTGCGGCGGGTGTCCGGGCGCCAGGCAACGATCACCGCGTTGCATCTGGCCACCACATGGACCGATGCCGCGCGCCAGGCCACGGCCTATCGCAGCGGCCGCGTGCTGTTGGCTGGTGATGCGGCGCACATGCATTCGCCGCTGGGAGGCCAGGGCCTGAATCTCGGCATCGGCGATGCGATGAACCTGGGGTGGAAGCTGGCCGCCGTGGCGCGAGGCGACGTCGCCGAGACGCTGCTGGACAGCTATCAGGCGGAGCGCCATCCGATCGGCGCGCGGGTGCTCGACTGGTCGCGTGCGCAGGTGGCGTTGATGCGACCAGGCCCAGGGCAGCGCGCGCTGGCGGCGGTCTTCGCCGACCTGGCCGCGACCCGCGACGGTGCCACCTATCTCGCTGAGCGGTTGTGGGGCGTGGCACAACCACCGGTGTTCAACGGCGAGCATCCGTGGGTTGGCCAAAGCGTGCCTGACGTCCAGCTGGCCAATGGCGATCGCATGGGGGAGCTGCTGCGCGCAGGGAAGGGCGTGCTGCTGGGGCTCGATACCGGCGTTTCACTCGGCCCGATCTTTGCGCGCTGGCAACGCTCGGTTCCCTGCGTGATATCCACGGCGCGCGATACGATGGGACTGGGTGCGTTGCTGGTCCGCCCTGACGGTATTGTGGCCTGGGCCTGCGATGCTGGCGGCGACACGTCGGGGCTGGAGTCTTCACTGGAACGCTGGTTCGGTTTGCCGTGGTGAGCGACCGGCTAGGGCGATGCCATCACAGCCAGCGCGCGGCGCGCGGTCTCGGTCATCACCGAGGCCAGCTGCTTCAATGAGTACGGCTTGCGCAGCAGGGTGAAGCCATGGCCAGGATCCCGCGCCAGCAATTCGCTGTAGCCGCTGGTGAGGATCACCGGAAGCTCCGGGAAGCGGGCGCGGATGGCACGGGCCAGATCCAGGCCGTTCATGCCTGGCATTACCACGTCGCTGAACACCACATGGAAGCGCGCGGCATCCCGTTCCAGCTCGGCCAGGGCCTCGTCCGCATTGCGTGCAAGGACCACGCTGTAGTCGAGTTCGCGCAGGGCGCCCACCGCAAATTCGGCCACGTCGACGTTGTCTTCCACCACCAGCACGCAGACGCCATGACCATGCTGCAGCCCCGATTGCGCCGCCGGCCGTTCCGCCGTTTCTCCTGCCTGCGCCAGTGGCAGATACAGCGTAAAGCGGGTACCGGCGCCGGCCTGGCTCTGCACGTCCACCTCGCCTTCTGACTGCTTGACGAAGCCGAATACCTGGCTGAGACCGAGCCCGGTCCCAGCGCCCACGCTCTTGGTGGTGAAGAAGGGCTCGAAAATGCGGTCAACCACCGCAGGGTCGATGCCCGCTCCGGTGTCGGTCACACTGATCGCGGCAAAGTCGCCCTTCATCGGCGCGGCGAAGCGCACCGAAGGCACGGCGGTTACCCGTTCCACTTCGATGGTCACCCGGCCGTGTCCCTCGATCGCGTCGCGGGCATTGACCGCGATGTTGATCAATGCGGTGTCCAGCTGGGTCCGGTCCAGCAGTACCGGCATCGGTGTATCGGGCAATGTCAACGACACCTGGATGCGCGCGCCAAGTACCGTGGTGATGATATCCGAGAGCGCGTGCACGCTTTCGCAGAGGTCGAAGACCTCCGGCGACAGGCTCTGGCGACGCGAGAATGCAAGCAGTTGCGCGGTCAGCTTGGTGGCGCGGTCCGACGCTGTTGCAATGGCCTGGATGTAGCGGCGCCGGGTGTCGTCTGCCGGCCACGTGTGCAGGAGCATGTCTACCGAACCGGTGATGACCTGCAGCAGGTTGTTGAAGTCGTGGGCCACCCCGCCGGTGAGCTGGCCGATCGCCTCCAGCTTCTGCGACTGCCGCAGCTGCTCGCGGGCGCGCACCAGTTCCAGATGGGCCTCCCGCGCCTGCTCGGTGATCGCCGCGACCTGGCGGCTGTGCAGGTCGCGCTCGATCACCCGTTCGGTCTGTTCGCTGACCACGCACAGGATGCCGGCCACGCTGCCGCAGCCGACGCGCAGCGGCGAATAGGAGAACGTCCAGAATGTTTCACGCAGCGTGCCGTCGCGATCCATCATCAACGGGAGGTTCTTGAAGCTGCGGCTGGTGCCGGCGAAGGCATCGTTGACGGCCTGCACCACGTTCGGCCATACGTCCGCCCAGACATCCTCCAGGCGATTGCCCATCGCGCCGTGCAGCTTTTCCCCCAGCATGGGCAGGTACGCATCATTGAAGAAGAACGCCTTGTCTTCCTTGCCCCAGGCAAGCCACAGGGGTTCTGGCGAATCCAGGATCATCGCCAGCAACGTGCGAAGTTCGGCGGGTGCGCTTGCGGCAGTGGCCGAGCGGGCCCAGTCACTGTCCTGCAGCAGTCGGTAGGCGAGCTGATCAGGTGCAGAGACTGGCAGGGGAAAAGGATGCATGGCCGCCATTGGCGCAGGAAGGTGGCGCAGCATAGCCGAGCGCATGTCATGACGCTCTGCACACCGCCGACATGAAAGGCCTCGCCACTTCGCCGCCGACGTGGCAGGGATGCACCCTTTGCTCCGCAGGTTGCCGCTATCGCGGCGCAGCGCGAAGGGAGGCGACGCTGGCCTGAGCGGCGGGTCTAGCCCTCACGACCTGCCTGCGCGGTGAGCGCATCCCGGCCAGCCTCGGTGAGGTCGATATCCCCGTCCTCTGCCTGTACCGCCCATCCGGCGGTCACCGCCCACGTTGCGGCATCACCGCGCACCGGTTCTGCAGCGGCGATGGCCTGGAGTATTTTCCGCTGTTCCACAGTCATTACCACGTCGCGGTCCTCAGATACCCAGCAACGACGCCGGTTGCCAGTCCGACAGACGGGCATGGCTGACCGGTTGATGGCAGCCGCACCCGTCGCAGCGGAACAATGCTCCACCTGGCAAGTGCACCAGATTGTCCTCACTGGCCGAACTGGTCGACGTGCAATGCCGGCAGGTGACCGTGAGCGCGGTGATGCGCTGCACGCCCCCTGACAGATCGAACACGGCCTCGAACGCGCGAATGACAGGGTGGGCAGTGTCCGGCATCTGAATCTCGACAGGGTGGGGAGACCTCATCGTCGCGCGCCGGTTGTGATGGGCCAGTCAGCCAGGTGCATGGACATGATCAAGACAGCCGCGGCAACCGGCAGCGCTCCATTTCAGAGATCCTTTTTCTTTCCGCTCAGGTCCAGCGGCTTGTCACTGCCGCCGCGCTCGCTCGACCACACTTCCACACCCTTGTTGCAACGGCTCTCGCGGGCAGCGACCTCGCGTGGCAGATCCTTCAGATGGGGTGACTCCTGGCAGGTCGGATGCATGGCGCTGTCGTCGTAGGTGGCGCAGGCGCTGAGCGACGCCAGGGCGATGGCAGTGAGGGTGGCGCGGAATGAAGGCTGCAGGTTCATGGGGTGGCCTCGGGTAATGCCAGGGTGGTCATGGAATTCAAATCCGTGACGCCGGGCCTGCACAATCGGACCCATTGCACTTGTTATTCTGTAACAAATGCGCGATAGTCCGGCCCCTGCTGGGTCAGGCGATGCAGATCATCAGCACCATGCACAGCGCCACCATCAGCACGAACACACGACGGCTCAGCGCCAGGCAGGCCAGATAGGCTGCGAGCGCCCAGGCAGCCAGCAGTGCGCAGGCCACCACCCACAGCCCGATCCCCATCATCGAATCGGCTGCCAACGCGGACAAGGCGATGGCCTTGGACAACGCCACCCCCAACACGCTGCCCAGCATGCCGGCCTGCAAGGCGATGGCATCGTGGCGGGCAGGGGCGCGAGGGTGGTGCATTGCGGGTCCGGTGCAGGCCGAGAAAACGGCGTCGGCTGCACTGTGCCCAAATGCACATCCACGAAATGTGTTCATCGCGCGTCAGGAGCGCGACGAAGACCGCGCAGTCGACCGGTCGACCTGTGGATGCGGTCGTCCGTTCTTCAGTGGTTGCCGGCGGCGACGGTCTTGCGCTTCCTGTCCAGCATCACCGCCACGCACCATAGCAGCAGGCCGCCGATCGCGGTGGCTGCACCGACATAGCCGGTACTGGCCGGGCTGAAGCCGGCGCTGATCGCCATGCCGCCCAGCCACGGGCCGAGTGCGTTGGCGGTATTGAAGGCGGCGTGATTGGAGGCCGCCGCCAGCGTCTGCGCTTCGCCGGCCACGTCCATCAGGCGCGTCTGCAGCACCGCCGCCAGCGCACCCATGGTGCCGACCGTGATGATCATCGGGCCGATGGTCCACACCGACTGTGCGGCCAGCGGATACAGCAGCAGCATCACGATCGACCACAGCAGCACCACGGCGGCGGCCTTGAAATGGAACTTGTCCACCAGCCAGCCACCGGCGATGTTGCCGATGATCGCGCCGATGCCGAACACGCCTACTGCCAGCGGCATCCACGATTCGGCCACGCCGGTGACCTGCACGAGGGTGGGTGCGAGGTAGGTGAACACGCAGAACATGCCGGCGAAGCCGACCGCACCGATCGCCAGCGCCAGCCACACCTGGGGAGTGTTGAAGGCGCGCAGTTCGCGCATCGGCGAGGTACGCACTTCGTCCGGGTCCGGCAGCAGGAAGCGCGCGATCATCGCCACCGTGGCAATGGCCAGCACGCTGACCAGGGCAAAGGCGGTGCGCCAGCTCAACTGCTGGCCCAGCCAGGTGGTCAACGGATTGCCGACCAGGATCGCGATCGACAGGCCCAGCAGCACCCGCGACATCGCCTGGCCGCGCTGGCCGGCAGGGCTGATCGCAGCGGCCACCAGCATCGCAACGCCGAAGTAGGCGCCATGCGGCAGGCCGGCGACGAAGCGTGCCACCAGCATCGTGCCGTAATTGGGTGCCAGCGCGCTGGCCAGGTTGCCGATCGCGTAGAAGCCCATCAGCGCCAACAGCAGCTTGCGGCGCGGGAAGCTGGCACCCACGAAGGCGAGGATCGGGGCACCGACCACCACGCCGATGGCGTAGGCGCTGATCAGGTGCCCGACCTGGGTTTCGGAAATCGACAGGCCGCGGCTGATCTCCAGCATCAGCCCCATGCTGGCGAATTCGCTGGTGCCGATGGCAAATCCACCCAGCGACAGGGCGAGGATGATCAGGGTGCGCTGGCGGGGCGTCAGCCGCGCAGCCAGGGAAGAGTTGGGGCTCATGCGGGGGCGCGATGGGGCGGGGGAGCCGTCCATTGTACTGCTGCACTGCAACAGGAGCAGCAGCACTCAGGGTAAATCAGCGTTTGATCGGTGACACGCCGGCCCTCCGCGCCGCCTCGCGGCCGGCTCAGATGCCCAGCGCCGCCCGGGCATGAGCGTATTTGTCGCGAAGGCGCCCTGCCGTGGTCCCGTCCAGCATCGCCAGCCGCTGTGGATCGGCGTTGTCATCCAGATCGGCGCGCTTCACTTTCAATGCAAGCGGGTGGGCGGCAATGCGCGCGTAGTAGCTGTCCGCGTCAGGAGCTGCATCGCGGTTGAGCAGTTGCACCGCCTCGCGCAGCGGCGCAGGGAATACCTCGATCCGCGCGGCAAACGCCGGGCAGTCCTCGGCCACGTCATGCAGCCAGGCCACCACTTCGGCGTCATCGTCGCCGCGCACGGCGGCCGCCACCCGCGCCACATGGCTGATATAAGGCTGGCCGGCCTTGTCGATCTGCCCCGCGTGGGCCTCGGTGGCCAGCGTACGGGCAAGTGCTACCCAGTCCATTGCAGTCTCCTTGGATATCCGCGCACAGTTTCGCGCAAAAGCCGCAGCGGTTGTGGATGCGCCCATGACGCTGCCGCGGGCATGATGGCCAGGCAGGGGACGCAGTGTTGCCCCGACAAGGAGGAGTGAGATGCAGGAATTCAGGCATGTGCTGGAAACCCGTGGCCGCTATCAGCTGGTAGCGGTGTCCTACGAGCCGGTGTACGCTCCCGGCGATGTGGTCGGCCATGCGGTCGTCGCCGACGATGGGGATCGTCTGACCGACCTGATATCACTGGCCGAAGCGCGCCAACGCTTGCTGCAACTGGTGCGTGAAGAGGGCGAGGAGCCCGGGCTGGAAAACGAGAACCACCTGCGGAAGAAGGCGTCGCGCTGGCGCCACCGCTAGGCCGTCGCGCCGCGTGCGCATCATGGAGGATTCGGGTGTTGCCCAGTAAGAAGTATCTGCTCATCGCCATCATCACGCTGGCGACCCTGCTGCTCGGTTTCGTGTTTTCCGGCTATCTGACCCTGCTGTTCCTGGGGCTGGACACCCAGCTGTTCACCTGGAACACCTACTACCAGTACGTCCACGCCATCGGCCAACCGCAGGTCGCGCCCTTCGTGGGCAAGATCAAATGGGCTGGCTACGTGGGCTTCGGCCTGCCCCTGCTGGTGCTGCTGGTGGCCGGCCTGGTGCTGATGCTGAAGAAGGAAAAGCGCTCGCTGCACGGCGATGCGCGCTTCGCCACCGGCGCCGACCTGGCCAAGCACGGCATGTTCAAGAAGACCGGCCAGAGCATCGTGGTCGGCAGCCATGGCGGCAAGCTGGTGCGCCTGGATGGCCAGCAGTTCGTGATCCTGGCCGCGCCGACCCGCTCGGGCAAGGGCGTGGGCGTGGTCATCCCGAACCTGCTGGAGTACGGCGAATCGCTGGTGGTGCTGGACATCAAGCAGGAGAACTTCGACCTGACCAGTGGCTGGCGCGCCAGCCAGGGCCAGGAAATCTACCTGTTCAATCCCTTCGCCGAGGACCGGCGCACGCACCGCTGGAACCCGCTCAGCTACGTCTCCGATGATCCGGCCTTCCGCGTCTCGGACCTGATGAGCATCGCCGCGATGCTGTATCCGGACGGGGCCGAGGACCAGAAATTCTGGGTCAGCCAGGCGCGCAACGCGTTCATGGCCTTCACCCTGTACCTGTTCGAGAACTGGGGCGACGAGCGCAGCAGCGGTTTCCCGGGCGGCGCCGGCACCCCCACGCTCGGTGCGGTGTACCGTCTGTCCTCCGGCGACGGCACCGACCTGAAGAAGTACCTCAAGACCCTGTCGGAGCGGCCGTTCCTCAGCGCCAACGCCCGTTCGGCGTTCGCCAACATGCTGTCCCAGGCCGATGAGACCTTCGCCTCGATCCTGGGCACCTTCAAGGAACCGCTCAATCCCTGGATCAATCCGGTGCTGGACAAGGCCACCAGCTGCAACGACTTCCTGCTGACCGATGTCCGCAAGAAGAAGATGACCATCTATATCGGCATCCAGCCGAACAAGCTGGCCGAGAGCCGGCTGATCATCAACCTGTTCTTCAGCCAGCTGATCAACCTCAACACCAAGGAACTGCCCAAGTCCAACCCGGACCTGAAGTACCAGTGCCTGCTGCTGATGGACGAATTCACCTCGATCGGCAAAGTGGAGATCATCGCCTCGGCGGTGTCGTACATGGCTGGCTACAACATCCGCCTGCTGCCGATCATCCAGAGCATGTCCCAGCTCGACGCCACCTACGGCCGGGAAGTGTCACGCACCATCATCACCAACCATGCCCTGCAGATCCTGTACGCGCCGCGTGAGCAACAGGATGCCAATGACTATTCGGACATGCTGGGCTACACCACGGTGCGCAAGAAGAACGTCACCCATGCCCGCGAGAAGACCCACAACTTCACCGAGGAACGGCGCGCGCTGATGCTGCCGCAGGAGCTGAAGGCAATGGGGCCGGACATGGAGGTGTTCCTGTATGAGGGCATACCGCATCCGGTGAAGTGCGACAAGATCCGCTACTACAAGGACCGCTACTTCACTTCGAGGCTGCTGCCGAAGGTGGACGTTCCGATGCTGAACGTCTAATTCACGACGCTTAATTTGTGAATTTGATTCGAAGTTAAGAATGTGAATTCGTGATTTTGGTCAAGAATTTGGCATTTGTTCATGGATTTTCAGACTTGTCTGACATGGAATTGACGCGTGGTTGTGCGACCCTGTGCATGTCGTCCAGAAGTGTGTGCTGGATGTCGAAGATGTAGCAGCAGGGTGGCCAGGAGTTTGTGCCATGGAAACAAGGATGGTTTCGACGTTGGTGAGGTATGCGGATGTGTTGTCGGCTGCGCCGATGGCCCCGCGACCTGGTTGGCAGCCTTTGGGCTGCAGGGGAGCCGGAGTGGGTGCGCTGCACACAGCGTGTCCCTCCGATTCCGGCGTGCGCGATGCAGCGCCGGACGACCAGGGGACCAATGCTCGGGACTGCTTTTTCGTACGTCAAAGTGAAGCCCGTATGAATCAGGCGTTTATCGCGAAAATGTCCATCGCCGCAGTGGCGGCGCTGATGGTGGCCGGTTGCGCCACCAAGTCCGCTCCGGATTTCGGAGGCCGCTGGAAGCCGGTCAACCGCTTTGCTGCGACGACGACCGAAATTCCGCTGTACTCCAGCTACGTCTACCAGGCCTCGCCGATGGATGGCACGCTCAAAGCCATGCTCGAGCGTTGGGCCAAGGATTCCGGGCGCACGCTGGACTACCGCCTCAGCTCGGATTTCACCCTGTATGGCGCGGTCTCGAACATCGACACCACCAACGCACAGCAGGCCGTGATCGATCTGACCGCAGCCTATGCGGCGCAGGGCATCTCCGTCTCCATTGTTGGCAACCAGATCGTTGTGCAGAGCGCTGGCTCGACGCCGACCGCGTCGGCGCAGGGCGCTGATTCCAACAGCGGCACCTGAGTCCACCTCGAAATCATCGAACGTGCCGCTCCCCGCGCCTGTCGCAGGGGTGCCACGCCCATTGATGTTTCAGCAGTACGGAAGAATCCATGTTCCGCAAGAAGGATCCCGGCAATAGTCCCAAGGTCGAGCAGTCGGTCGCCAAGGCGGTCAGCTACGAGATCACCGTGGCCGACATGGCGCGCCGCAGCGAGCGGCGCGCGTGGTGGGTCGCCACGGGCTCGTTGTTGATGTCGCTCGCCCTGGCGGGCGGCTACTACTACATGCTGCCGCTGAAGGAGAAGGTGCCGTTCCTGGTGATGGCCGATGCCTACACGGGTACTGCGACCGTCGCGCGCCTGAGTGGCACCTTCCAGGGCGAGACGATCACCACCAACGAAGCGATCAATCGCAGCAACGTCGCCCAGTACGTGCTCGCGCGCGAATCGTATGACTCGGCGGTGATGGGCCTGCGTGACTGGGAACTGGTGTTCGTGATGTCCACCGATCCGGTGGCGCAGTCCATGCGTGTCCGCTATGCCGGCAACAATCCGCAGAACCCGTTCGTGATGTACGGTCGCGAGCGCGCCATCCGGGTCAAGATCCTCAGCATCACGCCACTGGGGGCCGAGCCGAACGGCAGCTTCCGCGGCGCTTCGGTGCGCATCCAGCGCAGCCTGCTGGACAAGCGCACCGGCGTCTCTACCTACCTGGACAACCAGCTGGTGACGATGCGCTTCGAGTACAACCAGAACCTGGCGTTGTCCGAGCAGGATCGCATCCTCAACCCCCTGGCGTTCCAGGTCACCGAGTACCGCGTCGACAACGACTACTCGCGTGGTGTGCCGGTACCGGATGACGGCGCCATGCAGGCGCAGGCGCAGCAGGCCGCTCAGGCGGCGCAGCAGGGGCAGGGCGCCTACGATCCCAACAATCCGGCCGCAGCCACCATGATCGACCCGGCCACCGGCCAGCCGGTCGCGGTGCCAGCCAACGGTCAGGTACCGGGCCAGGCAATGCCGGGACAGCCTGTACAGGGCCAACCGATGCCGGGTCAGCCGGTGCAGGGGCAAGCAATGCCGGGGCAGGCCATGCCCGGACAGCCGGCCATGAGGCCGGCGCAGAACAATTCCACCGGAACTGCTGATGGAGCAAGCAACCGATGAGTAGTCGAAATATCAGGGGAAGCGCGCTGGCGCTGCTGTCGATGTTGTCGTTGCTGTTCTCAGCAGCGGCGATGGCGCAGGCGGTTGACCACTACGAGTACGAGAAGGACCGCATCTATCCGGTTCGAACCGGCCTGGGTCTGACCACCCAGATCGAGTTGAGCCCGAACGAGAAGATCCTCGACTACAGCACCGGCTTCAGCAGCGGCTGGGAACTGACCCGCCGCGAGAACGTGTTCTACCTCAAGCCGAAGAACGTCGACGTCGACACCAACATGATGGTGCGCACCGAGACCCATTCCTACATCTTCGAACTGAAGGTGGTGGCCACCGACTGGCGCCAGCTGGAGCAGGCCCGCCGCGCGGGCGTGCAGTACAAGATCGCCTTCGTCTATCCCAATGACACGGTGTTCGGCGTCGCCCAGGAAGCGGTCGAAGAAGAGGCCAAGCCGTTGTTGAGCTCGGAACTGGCCAAGGACCGGCAGTACAACTTCAACTACTCCTATTCGACCAGCAAGGCGAAGAAGATGGGGTGGCTGATCCCGGTCAACGCCTACGACGATGGTCGTTTCACCTACCTGAAACTGCCGAATTCGCCGGAGTACAAGACCGGCATCTTCCCGGCGGTGTTCGGTCGTGAAACGGAATACGGTGAAGACTTCGTGGTCAACACCACGGTTGAAGGCAATACGCTGATCGTGCACGGGACGCACCCGTACCTGGTCATCCGCCACGGCGACTTCGTCGTCGGCCTGCGAAGGAACGTGAAGAAATGAGCCAGCAGAACACTCCCGGAAACGACCCGAACAACGGACGCGACGAGAGCCAGAGCCCGTACGGCGCACAGGGTGCCGCGGACGCGCCGTCGAATCCCTACTTCGGCACGACCCAGGCCGAGCCTGCGCCGGATCTGGATGCGGCCGCGCCGCAGCTGCGCTCTGCCGAAGAGCAGCGGTTGAACCGCAAGGCGCTGCTGTTCCTGGGCGGCATCGTGGTGCTGCTGGTGGCCATGGGTTTCCTGCTGTTCCGCAAGGGGCAGGATGACAAGAATGCCGTGCAGAAGGTGCCGGACGTTGCGCGCGTGTCTACGCCGACGCTGCCGGACGCCGTGCAGACGAGTCCGGTGCCCTCCCAGGCCATGCAACCGGTTGATCCGATTCCGATGACGCCGCCGCTACCGCCGCCGCCGCTGGATTCCACCCCGCTGTTCGTTCCCCAGTCCGATTCGGCCCGCGAGATGGACCGTGGCCCGACTTTGCTGGACCGCCGCATCGGCTCCGGGAGCGGGGTGGGTGGTGGTGATGGACAGGATGGCAACGGGGGCAATGGCGGCCGCGGCATGGATGAGTACACCCGTACCATGCTGGCCCAGCTGCCCAACAATCAGGCGGCGCCGGCAAAGGTCCGTCGCGGACCGGACGTCGAGGATGTCTCCAGCGCAACCTACATCCAAAGTCCCGATGCACTGCTGGTGCGCGGCACCTACCTGCGTTGCGTGCTGGAAACCCGCATCATCACTGACCTCGCCGGCTATACCTCGTGCCTGCTGACCGAGCCGGTGTACTCGATCAACGGCCGCAACCTGCTGCTGCCGAAGGGCTCCAAGATCTATGGCGCCTACGGCGGCGGTCCGATGGGCAAGCGCGTGGAAGTGATCTGGGATCGCATCACCACCCCCAATGGCATCGACGTTGCGATGTCCAGCCCGGGCGTGGATCAGCTGGGCGGCGCCGGTCATCCGGGCCAGTACAGCGCGCACTGGGGCAGCCGTATCGCCTCGGCGCTGATGATCAGCCTGATTTCCGACGCCTTCAAGTACGCGGCCGCCGAACACGGTCCGGAGACGACCACCATCGCCAACAACGGCATGACGGTGCAGTCGCCCTATGAGAGTGCGACCGCACGCACGATGGAGCGCCTGGCCAATGAGGCTCTCAGCAGCAACCGTCGTCCGCCGACCGTCACCATCAACCAGGGCACGATCGTGAACGTCTACGTTGCAAAGGACGTCGACTTCACCAACGTGCTGCACCCCCGCCGGTAACCCAACGAACGATCATGGACGCCGAAGTGTCACCCCTCGCCCTCGTCTCCAGCGATTTCCTGCGCTATCAGTACGAAGTGCTGGGCATCGCCGAGTACATGACCTCTCCGGAAGTGACGGAAATCTGCATCAACCGTCCCGGTGAGCTGTACCTGGAAACCCGGGCGGGGTGGCAGCGGGTGGACGTGCCGAGCCTGACCTTCGAGCGGGCCCGGCAGTTCTGCACGGCGGTGGTGAACGAGAGCAACACCGGCCAGCGCATCACCGATGCCGATCCGGTCGTGTCGCTCACGTTCCCCACCGGCCAGCGTGCGCAGTTCGTGATTCCGCCGGCATGTGATGCAGGCAAGGTGTCGATCACCATCCGTCTGCCGTCCAAGCACACCAAGTCGCTCAGCCAGTATCACGAAGATGGCTTCTTCAACCAGATCCTGGAGAGTGATGGCAGCATCAGCGAGCAGGATCGCGAGCTGCTGGAGCTGCGCCATTCGCGCGAGTACGCCGAGTTCTTCCGGCGTGCGGTGATGTACCGCAAGAACATCGTGGTATCCGGTGCGACCGGTAGCGGCAAGACCACCTTCATGAAGGCGCTGGTCAACCATATCCCGGACAACGAGCGCCTGGTCACCATCGAGGACGCACGCGAGCTGTTCCTGACCCAGCCCAATGTCGTGCACCTGCTGTATTCCAAGGGCGGGCAGAGCACCAGCAATGTCACGGCCAAGAGCTGCATGGAAGCCTGCCTGCGCATGAAGCCCGAGCGCATCATCCTGGCCGAGCTGCGCGGTGACGAAGCGTTCTACTTCATCCGCAACTGCGCGTCTGGCCACCCGGGCTCGATCACCAGCTGCCATGCAGGCAGCCCGGAGCAGACCTGGGACCAGCTGGCACTGATGGTGAAGGCGTCAGCCGAGGGTTCGGGCCTGGAGTTCAACGTGATCAAGCGGCTGTTGATGATGACGATCGATATCGTCGTGCATATCAAGGCGCATGCCGGCTCGCGCTACATCACCGGCATCGACTTCAATCCTGGGCGTGCCCAGGGGCAGGAGGGCTGAGGGATGCTGCCAGGACTGGAAATGATGGCGTGCCCGGAGATGGCCGTATCGATGGATGTGATGCAGCACGTCATCAATGTCGAATCGTCGCGCAATCCCTACGCCATCGGCGTGGTCGGCGGTGCACTGGTGCGCCAGCCCAAGGCCTTGGATGAAGCGCTGGCGACGGTGCGCATGCTGGAAGAGAAGGGCTACAACTTCTCGATCGGGCTGGCCCAGGTCAATCGCTACAACCTGGGCAAATACGGGCTGGATTCCTACGAGAAGGCCTTCCAGCAGTGCCCGAACCTGCAGGCCGGTTCGCGCATCCTCGCCGAGTGCTACAAGCGCTCCGGTGGTGACTGGGGCAAGTCGTTCAGCTGTTACTACTCGGGCAACTTCGAAACCGGCTTCCGTCACGGCTACGTGCAGAAGATCTACGACTCGATCCGCCGCGGCCAGCAGGTTGCCAGCAATGGTGTTGCGCCGATCGACGTGGTGAGCCGCGGTGAACGCCGCAGCGTGAAGGTCGAGCATCATCCGCAGCTGGCCTCTCCGGCGCAGGCGCGCATCGTTGCTCAATCCAATGGCCCGGTGTACGTGCCGTCGGAAGATCCGGCACGCGCGTATGTCGTGTATCCCTCCACCGGTGCGATGGCGCGGGGCAGCCTGCTGAACATCGCTGACCAGGCGCTGTCCAAGGTGGTGCTGGGTTCGGTGGATCGGATGATGCAGCCGCAGGCGCAGCCGGCCCAGGCGGGCGCCTATCCGCAGCAGCAGGCCGGCGGCATGCCGCAGCAGCTGCCACAGCAAGGCCCCGCACAGGCGATGGCCATGCCGCAGCAATTGCCGGGCGCGGCTGGCGCCGGCAACGAAGGGCCGGTGATGTTGCGCCCCTGGAGCGAGCGTAACCAGCCTGTGGCCGGTACCGACAATTCGTACAACGCGCCGGTGCAGGCCGCACCGGTGCAACAGATTCCCGCAGGGGATGCGGCCTTCGTGTTCTGACGAAGTCGTGGTGCGGCCAGTCCCCCGGCTGGCCGATTCAGTTGTGTTAGTCCATCAACAAGGAAATCAATCCATGAAGCGATCCAATCTCGACCTCGTCCAGGCCCAGCGCACGCTGAAGACCCTGCTGATGGCCACGATCTTCGTTGGCGCACTGTTCGCCCCGCAGGTGTTCGCCACCAGTCCCGACTTCGGCGGTACCGACAAGAAGGTCTGCGGCTTCTTCTCCAACATCAACGGCCTGCTGAACATGGCTTCGATCGCCGTGGTGACCATCGCGGTGATCTTCGCCGGCTACCAGATCGCCTTCGCACACAAGCGCATCGCTGACGTCGCGCCGATCCTGATCGGTGGCGTGCTGATCGGTGCCGCCGGCCAGATCGCGCGCATGCTGCTGGGCGAAGGCAGTGATGGCAAGTGCGGCGGCGGCACCGGCACCACCTACTACCTGATCAACAACGCGATCCAGTACTACAGTGCATAAGAACGTCGTGTTCCGCGGCTGCACGCGCCCGGCCATGTTCCTGGGCGTGCCCTACCTGCCATTCTTCATGGTGGCAGGTGGGTTGCTGCTGCTCAGCATGTACACGAACTTCTGGTTCCTGCTCACCATCCCGGTGGCGGTCTTCATCATGCGGCAGATGGCCAAGCGTGACGAAATGATCTTCCGCCTGTTGGGCCTGCGCCTGATGTTCAAGCTGAAAGTCCGCAACGTGCAGGAACACGATGGCATGTGGGTGTTCAACCCCAACCATTACCGCGACAAGCCGGCCCGAATGGATTGAGGTCCGGATCCGGCCCGGCGGGCGCAAGCGCCCGTCGGGTCTGTTGAAACTTCTTGGCAGTACCTCTTTGGAAGCAGTCGTATGTTCAGCCCAGACACCTCCATCAGCGAGTTCATTCCATTGTCGTCGCACGTCGCCCCGAACGTGGTCAAGACCACGGGCGGCGACTACCTGCTGACCTGGCATCTGGAAGGGCTGCCGTTCGTCGGCCGTGAGGAGTGGGAGCTGGAGCATCGCCACAACACGTTCAACCGCCTGCTGCAGACGCTGCGTGCTCCCGACTTCGTGAACGTGGCGTTCTGGGTGCATGACATCCGTCGTCGCCGCACGCTGAAGGGCAAGAGCAACTACAAGCAGCGCTTCAACCAGGACGTGTCCGACCAGTACATGGGCATGCTGTCCTCGCAGCGCATCATGCAGAACGAACTGTACCTGACCATGATCTATCGCCCCGTGGTGGCGGGTAAGCGCTTCGTCGAGAAGTCGGCGAACGTGGACAAGCTGCGCGCGGAGCAGGAGCAGGCAGTCGAAAAGCTGATGGAACTGGCCGGCAACGTCGAGGCCGTGATCCGCGACTACGCGCCGTATCGCCTGGGCATGTATGAGGCCAAGAATGGCGTGGTGTTCTCGGAAACGCTGGAGCTGTTCGGCTACCTGATCAATCGCATTGACGAGCCGGTCCCGGTGCTGTCGGCACCAATCAAGGACTACCTGCCGGTCAGCCGGCACATGTTCTCGTCCAAGACCGGTGACTTCGTCATCAATACCCCCAATGGTGCCAACCACTTCGGCGCCATCCTGAACATCAAGGAGTATGCCGAGGGAACTTACCCGGGCATCCTCAACGGCCTGAAGTACCTGGACTACGAGTACGTCATCACCCATTCGTTCAGCCCGATGGGGCGTCAGGACGCGCTCAAGGTGCTCGACCGCACCAAGGGCATGATGATCTCCTCCGGCGACAAGGCAGTCAGCCAGATCGTCGAGCTGGACCAGGCGATGGATCAGCTCTCGTCGGGTAATTTCGTGCTCGGCGAGTATCACTTCATCATGGCAGTCTACGGCGACAGCCAGGCCAAGCTGTCGCAGAACGTGGCCACGACGCGCGCCGAGCTGTCCAATGCCGGTTTTGTGTCGACCAAGGAAGATCTGGCCGTCACCTCGTCTTTCTACTCCCAGCTGCCGGCCAACTGGCGCTACCGCACCCGCCTGGCCAATGTCAGCTCGCTGAACTTCCTGGGCCTGTCGCCGCTGCATAACTTCGCGACCGGCAAGCAGCACAACAACCCGTGGGGCGATTGCGTCACCACGCTGCAGACCACCAACGGCCAGCCGTACTACTTCAATTTCCACGCGACCCATCCGTCAGAGAACTCGCTGGGCGAGAAGGCGATCGCCAATACCATGGTGATTGGTAAGTCCGGTACCGGTAAGACCGCGCTGATCAACTTCCTGCTCAGCCAGGTTCAGAAGTACGAGCCGTCACCGACCATCTTCTTCTTCGACAAGGACCGTGGTGCGGAGATCTTCGTCCGTGCCTGCGGTGGCAACTATCTGGCCCTGGAGAACGGTGCGCCGACCGGCTTCAACCCGTTCCAGTGCGAGAACAATGAAGCCAACGTGCAGTTCCTGGCCGACCTGATCAAGGTCCTGGCCGGCAAGCGTGAGTACAGCGCCCGCGAGGAAGAGGATATCTATCGCGCTGTAGAGAGCATGCTCGATACACCGATGCACCTGCGCAGCATGACCAACTTCCAGAAGAGCCTGCCCAACATGGGTGACGATGGCCTCTACGCGCGCATGCGCCGCTGGACCTCGGGCAATTCGCTGGGCTGGGTGTTCGACAATCCGGTGGATACCGTCGACCTGAGCAAGGCCAATATCATCGGCTTCGACTACACCGACATCATCGACAATCCCGAAGTGCGCGTGCCGGTCATCAATTACCTGCTGCACCGCCTGGAGTCGCTGATCGATGGTCGTCCGCTGATCTACGTGATGGACGAATTCTGGAAGATCCTGGACGGCGAGGGTGGCCTGAAGGAATTCGCGAAGAACAAGCAGAAGACCATCCGTAAGCAGAACGGTCTGGGCATCTTCGCGACGCAGAGCCCGGAGGACGCGCTGAAGAGCGATATCTCCGCCGCGCTGATCGAACAGACCGCCACGCTGATCCTGCTGCCGAACCCGAATGCCAGCAAGAGCGATTACATGGACGGCCTGAAGCTGACCGAGGCCGAGTTCAGGGTGGTTACCGCCCTGGACGAGCGCTCGCGCTGCTTCCTGGTCAAGCAGGGTCACGCGTCCAGCGTGTGCCAGCTCAACCTGCGCGGCATGGATGACATTCTGTCGGTGATCTCGGCGTCCACTGACAACATCGACATCATGCATCGGGTATTGCAGACAGCTGCGGTACGCGCACGGGTGACGGTGGATGAGCTGACGCCGGAACAGTGGCTTGAAGATTTCTACAAGAATCGAAAGGGCTCGGGCAAGGCGGCTGTCGCAGCGCGCGACACTGTTACCTGATCCGCGAGACGGCCTGCCCGAAGACTACGAGTTCCGATCAATGGAGACTGATATGAACAATACCAAGCAAGCTTCCTCGCCCCGCCGCCGCGCGCCCCGTCTTGCAGCGATGACCGTGGCAGCCATGATGGCGCTCGGCACCGGCAATGTCAGCGCCTGGATTCCCGTGCAGGAGACCGGTACCAGCCTCATCCAGCACCTGCTCAATCAGATCAACACCTACAAGACCGAGGCGACCGTCTACGCGGCCAAAGCGCAGGACGCGGCCGAGTACGTCGAGCAGAACACCCGCTGGATCCGCACGCTGGAGCAGTATCGCCAGGCGCTGATCCAGGTGCAGGCGGCGGTGAACAGCTTCGGCATGCCCGACAGCGCGCCGCTGGTGCCGGTGGCACCGAACTATCTGGTTGCCGAAACCTGCGGCAAGGCGCTGGACTTCAGCCTGGAGTCCGCCTTCAAGGTGTTCGTGTTCAATCCGCAGGCGGATGTGAAGGAGCAGCAGATGCAGATCTGCGTCAACATCCGGATGATGCAGAACCGCAAGTACAACGACGCGATCGATTTCCTGACCCAGACCGTTCCGCGCATCAACAACTCCTTGACCCGCATCCTCAAGATCCGCTTGACCAACAACGATCAGGGCACCGTGCAGGGTGCCGACAGCGAATCGCTCCGCACCGCCAATGACATTGCCGCACTTGCCCAGAGCTGGGAAGCACGGATGAAATCCTATGATGCCTATATCGAGGTCATGGAGGCCAACCAGAAGGTGGTGGCGCAGGCCGCATTGAAGGGGGACCCGACCAAGCAGCTGATCAGCGACATGGTCAAGACCACCGCACTGAAGGCCGCGCTCAGCGTCAAGTGATTGCAGGCCGCTAATACGTAGACATGCGCTGCAAAGCAATGCGGCATTTCATGCAGTAACGGAATTACCAAGGGATTGTGGAAATGACGATCAGGTGGCTGGCCAACTTTGATTTCTCAGGCGGATTGCAGGATCTGCTGGGCTACGCTGTGCGTGTCCAGTCGATCGGCGATTTCGTCTTCTTCAAGCTGATCATGGATTACCTGCGCGACAGGATCAGTGACTACGGCATCGACCTGATGGGGCGCATGATGTCCTGGGTCGGTGGCATTGCCCTGGTGCTGATGACGCTGTGGGTACTGATCCAGGGCTTCCGGATCGTCACCGGCCGCAGCCGCGACTCCATGATGGTGCTGGTGACCAATATGGCGCGCGCGGCGTTGATTGTGAGCGTTGCCACCAGCATGGCGATGTTCGGCAGCAACCTGCAGAAATTCCTCAACGAGGACGTCAAAGGCCTGATCACCCACGTGGTGACCGGCAAGGACCAGCAGCCGGAAGACCAGATCGACAAGAGCCTGGCGTGGATGCAGGTGGCGCTGTCGAGCATTGATGGCATCAAGATCCTGAATGATCCAGGGTTGCAGGCGGACAAGACCCGGGCGCTGTGGTTCATCGGCCTGGGCACGGGCGGCCCGGCGGTCACCGCTGGTGCGATGTTGCTGCTCTACGAGGTCGCGCTGGCGCTGTTCATCGGCCTGGGTCCCTTGTTCATTCTGTGTCTGCTGTTCGACCAGACCAAGCAGCTGTTCCAGCGATGGCTGTTCTATGGCATCGGCACGATGTTCTCGATGGCGGTACTGGCAGCGATGGTATCGATCGCGCTGGACATGGTTATCCGTGTCTCGACCGCGTTCTGGTCCACCGCCTTGGTCAACAAGTTCCTGCTCGAAGGCGCCTCCAGCGACGGCATGACCAGCCAGGCGATGCAGCAGGGCGGCATGGGCCTGATCCTCACGACCCTGATTCTGACTGCGCCCCCAATGGCGGCCATGTTCTTCCAGGGGACCTTGGGTGGTTTCGCGCCATACTCCCAGATCGGTGGATCGGCAGCGGGCCAGCCGGGTCCACAGGGCCAGCCGCCGGGTTCGTATACGCCGGCAGCGCCTGCCAAGACTGAGGCTCAGAGCAGTACCGTTGAAACGAATCAGATGGTAAGGAGTTCGTCGTCGCAAGGCTCATCTCCTAATCCAGGGCTCGCGCCGGATCACCTTGGTGCGGCGAGGAATAAGTGATTTTTAGTATTAGTTTTAGTCTCAAATTAAGAGGTGCTGATGCCTATTTCATACAAAATTTCACTGATGGTGCCTGTCTTGGTCTGTGTAGCCTTTGCACTCTCAGGAGAAGTGAGCGCGGAGGGCAGATGTCCGCCTGGCCAGTATCCAATAGGGGACAGCCGCGCTCCAGGCTGCGCTCCAATCCCTGCTGGTGGCGGCGGAGCTGCGGAAGGACCGCGTGCCACCGGCCGTTGGATAAAGACATGGGGAGCGATTGCAACTTCTTCTACCGGCGCCTCGGGAACAGTCACTGGTGAGGTTAAGAAATCAGACGCCGCGAAGAATGCAGTTTCTGAATGTGCTAGCTCAGGGGCGCGTGATTGCCGAGTTTCGTTTACCTACAAGAATCAGTGCGCTGCGGCGGCTGTTCCTAGCTCTGGAACCCCTGGGACTAGCTTTGGCAGTGCAGCTACGGAAGAGCTTGCCAAAGGCGTAGCTACTAAATTGTGCGATTCCCGCGGCGGACGTGGCTGTGATGTTGTTTACTCAGCCTGCACAGAGCCAAAATTCGAAGCGTTTTGACGCATCGATAGTTGACATCCCGATGGTGGCGCTGGCTGCAGCGCCCATAATGGCGATCTTCTTCCTGACTGGCATCGATGATCTCAATCGCGCTGTACATGGTGTCTCGGCAGCGCTCTGATCGACTGCGTCGGTCAACAAGTTCCTACTCGAAGGCGCCTCCAGCGACGGCATGACCAGCCAGGCGATGCAGCAGGGCGGCATGGGTCTGATTCTGACGACGTTGATTCTTACGTCGCCGCCGATGGCCGCAATGTTCTTCCAGGGCACGCTGGGTAGCTTCATGGCCTATTCGCAGATTGGCGGCTCGCCCGCTGCACAGCCGGGCCCTCAAGGGCAGCCGCCCGGCTCTACTGGCGGCTCCTCGTATAAGCCCAATGCTCCCAGCAACAACCAGGCGTTCGAGACGCCAGCTCAGAGCTCGATGCCACGATTTAGCGGTGCAACGGATGCACCCGCGCAGGCCGGGCAGCGTGGCAATGCTCCCGCAGTAAATGTCTGAATCAGTTTGTGGGGTATTCCAATGCGATTAAATCGTGGCTTTCTGGCTTTCGCTCTGACATTCCTTGTTCCATTCTCAGCCTACTCTGAAGGAGGGAGTTGTCCTTCAGGGTTTTATCCTATCGGAGGACAGGGTGTGCAAGGGTGTGCGCCAATACCTGGCGCGTCTTCCGGTGCCGCTTCGGGGACTGTGGACTCCCCGCCGGTTCCGACCGGGGAGTGGCTCACAACTTGGGGGGCCGTCGCGGAATCTCCGACTTCGAATTTGGTTGGAACCTCGGCAAACAAGAGGAGTAAGGACGCCGCTGAATCCGACGCAATTAGAAAATGCGCGGCGGAAGGGGCGAGGGACTGCAGGACTACTGTGAGCTATTACAATCAATGTGTCGCATATTCCGCTCCATCGACAGGCAAAGGTCGGGGCTCCGTGAATACTGCAGTGGACATTGATACTGTGAGGGCCAACGCACTTCGCAGTTGCAGAGATACTGGTGGCGGTAGCTGTGTGATCGCCTATTCGGAATGCTCAAAACCCGTTTTTCGTGAGTTTTAAGCGCACGTCTGCCAGGTGAAGATGCGGTTGTTTTTGAGTGTCTAGGATGATGAGTTTACATGCTCGGGTTCATTGTGGTGCTGGTCCTGGCGTGGTCAACTGCATCAAAATCCCATCTCGCTGATTGGCAATAGCTACGGAAGATTGGCTCAAGCCCTAGGGTTCGGCAGCGGCGTTGCCGATGTCGAATCTGGTGTGAGCCTCGCCGAGCCCGTGCTGATCGGACAGGGGGTTGAGGGTTGTGCCCCAATTCCAGATGCATCTTCGGGTGCGTCCGTAGATGTGCCTGCAGCGCCCACAGGCGAGTGGGTGACGCGGTGGGGAGCGATTGCTGAATCCGGTAGTTCTACGCTCGTTGGTACAAGCACGGGACAGCCCTCAAAGCTGGACGCGGAGCGACAAGCGATTACGAGGTGCCAAGCGGAAGGGGCAAAGGACTGCCGTGTGGCCATTAGTTACTACAATCAGTGCGTGGCGTATGTCGTCCCGTCCTCTAGCCGGGGCAAAGGATCAATCACTTCCGCGGTGGATAAATCAACTGCCATAGCGCTGGCAAAAGAGAAGTGTACGGATGCACAGGGGGGCGCTTGTGCCGTGGCCTACTCGGAGTGCTCACTGCCTGAATTTCACAGCTTCTGAGTTTGGTCGTGCATGCTTTGCCTTGCAGGCGTGGCGAAGCCGTCGCGCTCCCTTTGTCTTCGCATCATGGATGCCATTCGGCATTGTGCTGAGGGTTGGCGTCGCTCGAGGCGACGCGCCAGGTCGAGCTATTAGGCGCCACCCGCGATGCCGCAAGTCTTCGCGCCATTGGAAGGAACGAATCATGCAGAATCCAGGCCGTGTTGCCTTGCTGATTGGCGGACTGCTGTTCGCTTCGCTGGCACAAGCCACTGATAGCTGGGTCATCTTCACCGGTGGCGAAACGCCGAACCGCGAGGCATGGGTGGTCGATACGCAAACGCTCGCCGACCGCTCGGATCTGGGCGGTTTTCTTCAGCGTGCCACGCCGGCAGAGCAGAACGCGTACCTGAAGCAGTTGCGCCGCAGGAAGCCGCCAAAGCCCGGTGAGCCCGTTGCTGGGCCGGAGCCGGTGTACGAGATCCAGGTCGATACCGTCTACGAGAACGCGACCAAACCGAATCGATTGGTCAGAAAGTACTGGGTGAACTGCTCACGGAACACCGTGGCCATCAGGACGAGTCTGATCCAGTGGCGCGATCGGCCAATGGAGAACGACCCTCCGGATAAGTTCGAACCGCGAACCGAGGCGATTGCTCCTTGGCAGGTGCAACTGGTGCGTTTTGCCTGTCTCGTGGGGCCTGATCCCAAGGCCAAGGTGCCGGCGGAAATGATGAAGCGTGGCTTCCTTTCCATCGGTGACGCCGGGCAATCGCCTGTGGATTTCATCTGGGCCAGCCTGTGGAAGGACGGCAAACGCCCAGCATTCACCTATCGGCTGACCGACGCTGAAATGGATCGGACTGTGCGTAGCCTTGAAGCGACTGTGGCGCGCGGCCAGAATGAAACCAGCAGGGCTTTGGATGAGTCGCGTCGCGCAGCGAACCGAGTGGGTCGCAACAATCTCATGGACCTGTGGATCGGCAAGACAGAGCAGGAATTCGTGCGGAAGTGGGGCCCACCGGATCGTGTGGAGCATGGGGCCGATGGTTTGCGCACGTTGTACCTGCATCGTGGCGAGCGTGTGCAGGGGTTGAATGCTCATGGGCATGTCGTCAGTGACGTGAACAATCGATGCGATATCACGGTGCTGGCGACGGACGGCTACGTCCGCGACTACGCCACACAGGGGGCCGCATGCGCCCAGCAGTTGCGCTGATCGCGATTGCTGGCCACGACGCGCGGATACAAGGCGCGTGCAGGATCCAGTACCCATCCGCATAGGCGACGCAGACCTTCCGTGCAACATCGCCCCGGCCGGACCAGACCGTATGTGGGAATGCGAGTCATACCTGCGGTGCCATCCACCGCGTGTCTGATTGTCGGATAAGCCACCATTCACGTTAACCGCGCTTTTTATGTGATCAAGTGCGCTTTTCATTCCAAGCCCCCTTCGACGAGCGCCGCCTCCTCGAAGTAAGCTGCGTGTGCGTCAAAATCCCGACGCACAGGTGCCATCGAACGCAGGAGCTTTCCCGTCCATGAGGACTCTGACCCGCCGCGTTGCGGATGACGCTTGCCACCATCGCGGTTGCCGTGGGCTCGGGGCTATCATCCGCCATGGCGGCCGCAGGGCACGTGCGAGGCATCGCCCCGTTTCCGGCCTCCGCTCGGGAACTGGCAGGACGGGATTGAAGGAGTTGCAGGGGATGGAGAAGGGGAGTGGCGTACACATGGACAATGCCTTGGCGTTCGTTCCGTCCGGCGCGAACCTGCTGGAAGCCGTGCGCGGTGATCTGACCGGCAATGGTTTCCAGGACCAGCTGCTGGTGATCGACCAACCTCCTCCGGAGGGCTTGCTGCCCGGCGAGCACGGTCCCAACCGGGTGCTGTTGCTGCTGCTGGGCGACGCCACGGGTCGATGGCAGTTGGCGGCGCGCAACGACAAGCTGGTGCCGTGTTCCACCCGGGGAGGCATTGCCGGCGATCCCTTCGCGTACGTGACCATCGAGGATGGTGCGTTCAGTGTGATCACCAACGGCGGCAGTCGCGAACGCTGGAGCAGCGTCTACACGTTCCGGTATGCACCTGCCGAGCAGGCGTGCTGGGTGCATGGCGTGCAGCGCAAGGTGGTCGACACCGAGACCGAGGCCACCCATACGCGTGACTTCTCGGCCGCCGAACTTGGCCGGGTGCGGTTCGAGGATTTCGATCCGTCCGTCGTCGCCGACGTCAGCTTGCCCTGAGTGCCATGCCGGTGAGGAGGCGGGAGTATCCAACGATGATCGAGCAGGAGTTTCACCGTGTCGCAGGATAGGGAGTCGCAGCTGTTGCGGCAGGCCACGGAGGCCGGCATGACCTCGTCCCGGGAACTGGCCAACTTCATGGCGCAGGCCGGGCACGAGTCCCGTGGCCTGAGCCGGCTCAATGAAAGTTTCAACTTCACCCGGGGTATCTCGCAGATCCCGGTGGAAGCGGCGTGGCGCAATGGCAATGGTGCGCTTGAGAGCGCGCGCCAGGAGGCGCTGCGTGGGCGGCCGGAGAACCTGGCCGAACTGATGTATGGCGGGCGTATGGGCAATGACGCGCCTGGCGATGCGCTGAAGTATCACGGCCGCGGCTATCTGCCTCTGGTCGGCAAGGAGAATTACGAGCGTGCCGGCAAGGCGCTGGATCTGGACCTGGTGAATCACCCGGAACTGGCCGCGCAGCCCGAGCACGCAGGCCGCATTGCCGTGTGGCAGTGGCAGACGCGGGTGCCGGAAGCGGCGCGCGAGGACGTGCGCGAAGCGACGCGCGCGATCAATGGTGGCCTGAACGGCATCGAGGCCCGCCAGCAGCGATTCGAGGTGTGGCAGCAGAAGCTGACGCCTGATGTGATGGCGCGGCTGGAGCGGGGCGAAGTCGGGGCGCCGGCCCAGCAGGCCACCGTGCGCGACATGTCGCAGCCTGGCGCGCCGGGGCATGCCCTGTTCCAAGGCGCCCGCCACCATCTGCAGCAGATGGGACCACAAAGCGGTCTGCGCAGCGTGCAGGAACTGGACAATGCTGCCGGCGCACTGGCGCTGAGCGCGCAGAAGGCGGGGATGTCGCGCATCGATCATCTCCTGGCTGGCAACGACGGCCGCACGTTGTTTGCCGTGCAGGGCGCGCTGGGTGACCCGGCCATGCTGCGCGCTTCGGTCGAGCGCGAACAGGCGGCACAGCAGCCGCTGGCACAGAGCAGCCAGCAGTTGGCCGCCAGTGTCGCCCAGCAGGACCCCGCGGCCGCGCTCGCCCGCGAGCAGGAGCAGCGCTCTCGATCCCTGTAGCACCTGATGCCGGCGGGCAGAGTGCCCGCAGGCGCTTTACGTACGACGCGTGGCGCCCTGTGGCGCCGACATGGAAACCCACTCGTAAGGACACCACATGCGAATCGTTCCCTCGAATACCCGGCACGCCGCTGCCCGCTGCACTGCATCCGTGCGCCGCCTGCCGCCGCTCTGGCTGCTGTCACTTGGACTTGCCGCAGCGTCGGCACAGGCTCAGGAGGCAGCGGCACCTGTGGTGGAGACGCCCCCCGCTGCCGAGGCTACCGTTGAGGCGCCTGCAGAGGCGGCGGCCGTTGCAGCGCCCGCGGCGGCCGACGCCGTTGTCGCGGCGCC